>CAYYVB010000159.1:0-7373 GCA_964475035.1 uncultured Opitutaceae bacterium
CGCCGACGCCGCGCGCCGCGGCTCGAGCGTCGAGGGCTGCACGGCCTACGTGACGCATTACCCGTGCATCAACTGCGCCAAGATCCTCGCCGCGGCCGGCATCGCGCAGATCATGTATCACGAGGACTACAACAACGACCCCTTCGTCGCCCCGATCCTCGCCGAGGCAGGTGTGAGGATCGCGAAACTCTGATGTCCGCCGGCCGCGCCGTTCGCGCTCGGCCGGAATGACGCGTCGCTTCATCGTCGCCATGAAATCCCGCCACTCGCGACCGGAATGTTGTGCGGGGAAACTGCTCCTCGCGCACCCGGTGTTGAAAGACCCGAATTTCCGCCGCGCGGTGATCCTGCTCTCGACGCACGACGCCGACGGTGCGTTCGGCGTGGTGCTCAACCAGCCGCTCGGCCGCGAGCTCGGCGAACTGAGCCCGGATTTCGCGGCGAGTCCGCTCGCGCGCGTGCCGCTCTACCGCGGCGGGCCCGTGGAGACGGACAAACTCATCCTTGCCGGATGGCGCCAAGGAGGCGACGCGGAGATTGAACTGCATTTCGGCCTCGAGCCCGAGCGGGCTGTGGCGCTGCTCGCGGATCAGCACGCGACCCTGCGCGGATTTCTCGGTTATGCGGGCTGGAGCGGCGGGCAGCTCGAGAACGAAATGCGCCAGCATACCTGGTTCACCGCCGAACCGGCGGACTACAACCTCGCGGCGGATGAAGGCGCAGGGCTGTGGCGGCTCATCCTCGGCTCGCTCGATCCGGAGCTGAAGTTGCTCGCGGACGAGCCCGACGATCCGGCGCGGAATTGACGCGAGGAAAGATCGCGGTGTGACCAGCGCGCGGGCGATGCCGGGTTATGACACGCGCTTCGCGGCGTGCTGGCACGGCCCGTGCAGATTGCGGGTCCCATCATGTCGCTACACACACGTTTGCGAAACGTCGCACTTGCGATGGGTGCTTTCGCTCTGCTTCCGGCGGGGCTTTGGGCTGACACGGCTGAGGCCGTGCCGGCGATCGATTCAGGAATCACCGCATGGATGCTCGTCTCCACGACGCTCGTCCTTCTGATGGTTCCCGGCCTTGCGCTGTTTTACGGCGGCCTCGTGCGGACGAAGAACGTCCTCGGCACGATGATGCACGCGTTCATCGCCATGGCGGTGGTCGGCGTGCTTTGGGCCGTGTGCGGCTACTCGCTCGCGTTCGGTCCGAACGTGCTCGGCGGCTTCGTCGGCTGGAACCCCGACTTCCTCTTCCTGCGCGGCATCGACCAGTCGATCCTCTCGGCGGGCGTGCCGGAATACGTGTTCGCGATGTTCCAGGGCAAATTCGCCATCATCACCCCGGCGCTGATCGCCGGCGCGGTGGCCGAGCGCATCAGCTTCCGTGGCTGGATCGCGTTCATCACGCTCTGGGTGCTCCTCGTCTATGCGCCGCTCTGCCATTGGGTGTGGGCGAGCGACGGTTATTTCTTCAAGATGGGCGCGATCGACTTCGCGGGCGGCACCGTCGTCCACATCTCGTCAGGCATCTCGGGTCTCGTGCTCGCGTTCCTCCTCGGGCCGCGCCTCGGACACCCGAAACTTTCCACTTCGCCGAACAATCTTACGATGGTCCTGCTCGGAGCCGGTCTGCTTTGGGTCGGCTGGTTCGGCTTCAACGCCGGCTCGGCCATCGCGTCGAATCTCGACACGGCGCGCGCGCTGACCGTCACTCAGGTCGCCGCTGCGGCCGGTGCGCTCACCTGGGTGCTGATCGAGGCGCTTGCGCACGGCAAGCCGACCAGCCTCGGCCTCGCCTCGGGCATCCTCGCGGGTCTCGTTGCCATCACGCCGGCGGCCGGCGTCGTCGGTGTCACGGGCGCGCTCGCGCTCGGTGCCATCGCCGCGGTGGGCTGCTACTTCGTCATCACGCTGAAGGGTAAGCTCGGCTATGACGACACGCTCGACGCGTTCGGCGTGCACGGCGCGGGCGGCATCATCGGCGCGCTCGCGCTGGTGTTCTTCATCCGCGACAGCTGGGCCAAGCCCGAGGGTTGGACGATGGGCGGCCAGTTGCTTATCCAACTCAAGGCGGTCGGCGCCACCGTGCTCTTCGCGGCGGTGATGACGCTCCTGATCGGCTGGCTGGTGCAGAAGACCATCGGCCTGCGCCTGAGCGAGAAATCCGAGCGCGCCGGCATCGACCACGACCTGCACGGCGAACGCGGCTACGGCCTCAACAACCTCAATTAAGGAGCCCCGACCATGAAGCTAATCACCGCCATCATCCGCGAAGAGAAACTCGACGAGGTCCGCCAGGCCCTCATCGACGCCGAGATCGAGCGCATCACGGTCAGCCGCGTCAGCGGCCACGGCCAGCAGCAGGAGATCGAGTTCCAGCGCGGGCAGAAGGTCATCCCGAACCTGATCCCGCGCGTCCAGGTCGTCATCGCGTGCAACGACGCGTTCGAGGACATCACCGTCAACGCCATCCTCCGCGCCGCCCGCTCCGGCGCCGGCGGCGAGGTCGGCGACGGCAAGATCTTCATCCAGGACCTGCGCGAGTGCATCCGCATCCGCACGGGCGAACGCGGCGGCACCGCCATCTGAGCTTCCGCACTCCCGCGGCGCGCCTCGTTGCCGCCGTGGGAGTTGCGCGATTCCGAGCGACCCGCCCCGGGGAGGAAACTCTTGGAGAATTCCTTTGACACCCCCGGCGGCGGGTCTCTTCTTTCATCGTTTTTATGAAAGTCGTTTCCTCCATCAAATCCGCCAAGCTGCGTCACCCGGACTGCCAAGTGGTCCGTCGCAAGGGCCGCATCTACGTCATCAACAAGACCGACCCGCGCTACAAGGCGCGCCAGGGCTGATCAACCAGGACCCATTTCGCCGTGAAAGCCCAAGGCCATCCCGCTCTCAACAACGTTTGCTTCCTCGATATCGGCACCGGCAAGCGTTTCCTCTCCAAGTCCACGATGAAGTCCGCCCGCGTCGAGAAGATCGACGGCCAGGACTACTTCGTCATCGTCCGCGATGTCACGATGGATTCGCATCCCGCCTACACCGGCGAGAAGCGCCTCGTCGACACCGCCGGCCGCGTCGAGAAGTTCACCACGAAGTTCAAGCGCGGCGCCGCCAAGAAATAAGCGCTCGCGAAGCGACTTTCTTCCTCAGCCCTCCCGAAGCGGAGGGCTTTTTTGTGTCGGTCCCGTCCGACGCAATCCCTCCGTAGCCCGACGGCGAAGGAGGGCCGGGCGCGATCGCGCATCCTGCGCCGGCAACACTCCCGCAACCCCAACGGGTAATCCGCACCGCGCCCTGTGTCACACCGCGCGAATCGCCTTCCCAACGGCCGCGTCCCGCACTTCTCTCCTTCCGTGGCGGCCCCGAAACTCCTCTGCCTCGACTGCGACTCCACCCTCAGCGCCGTGGAAGGCGTCGACGAGCTCGCGCGCCGACGCGGACCGGAGGTTTTCGCGGCCGTCGAGCGGATGACGCGCGACGCGATGGAGGGGCGCATCGCGCTCGAGGAAATTTTCCGCCGCCGGCTCGAACTTATCCGCCCGACGAACGCGGATGTCGCTGCGGTCGGCGAACTCTACGTGCGCACGGTCGAACCGACGGCACAGGCGACGCTTGCCGCGCTGCGCGCGCGCGGCTGGACACCGGTCATTGTCAGCGGCGGCTACACACAGGCGATCGCGCCCCTCGCGGAATTCCTTGGCATAGATCGCGTGGAAGCGGTGCGGCTCGATTTCGATGCGCAGGGCGGATTCGCTGGCTTCGATGCCGCTCATCCCGCCGCGCGCGTCGGCGGCAAACCCGAGATCGTCCGCGCGCTGCGCGCTGAGACCGGGGCGGAGCGCGTCGTGATGGTCGGAGACGGCTCGAGTGATCTCGAGACGCTCGGGACGGTTGACGTTTTCATCGGTTTCGGGCGCTATGTGGTCCGTGAGCGCGTGGAGGCGGAGGCTCCGCATTTCATTCGCTCCCTGTCCGGTCTCCTCCCTCTGTTGGAATGAAACTGCTCCTCCGTCTGTTGGTCCTCGCCCTGCTCACCGCCGCGCCCCTGCTTGCGGCCGATGCTCCGGAGGAGGAACACGACTTTCCGACGCCGCTCGAGGAATACGCGAAGGCCGAGAACGGCGCCGGCCTGATGCAGATCCTCCGGCACCGAGCCGAGGCCAACCCCTTCAACGTCGTGGCGACGATCATCTTCGCCTGTGCCGTGGTGCACACTTTCTTCACGGCGCGTTTCCGGCATTGGGCGCATGTGCTTGAGCATCGCCACGCCGAACGGCTGCGCGCCGAGGGACGTTATCGCGATTCGAACAACGATGGTGAGCCCGACGAGGTGAGTTTCTGGGGCAAGTTGCTGCATTTCTTCGGCGAGGTGGAGGCCGTCTTCGGCATCTGGGTGATCCCCTTGCTTGTTGCGATCACCTACTACACGAGCTGGCACACGGCGGAGGAATACATGGCCACCGGCGTCCATTACACGGAGCCGATGTTTGTGGTCGTGATCATGGCCATTGCGGGCAGCCGGCCCGTGCTGACCTTCGCGGAGAAGGCGATGTCGCGGGTCGCCGCGATCGGCGGGCGGACGCCGGCGGCGTGGTGGTTCGCCATCCTCACGGTCGGGCCGCTGCTCGGCTCTTTCATCACCGAGCCCGCAGCCATGACCATCGCGGCGTTGCTGCTGGTCGAGAATTTCTACCGCCACCAGCCTTCGGAACGGCTGAAATACGCGACCATCGGCCTGCTCTTCGTCAATGTCTCCGTTGGCGGCACGTTGACGCATTTCGCGGCGCCGCCGGTCCTGATGGTCGCGGGGCGCTGGGAGTGGGATCTCATGCACATGATGACGAACTTCGGTTGGAAGGCCGCCGTCGGTCTGCTCATCGCCAACACAATCTATTACCTGATTTTCCGCGGGGAGTTCGCCGCGCTGGCGCGCAAAGCCACGATCGAGCCCGAGGGACCGGCGCATGAGGAGCACCTCACCGAACATCGCTTCCCGATCCCGGGATGGGTGACCTGCGTGCATCTCGGCGCGCTCTTTTGGACAGTCTTCACCGCTCACTACACGGCGCTTTATCTCGGTGGGTTTTTGCTCTTCCTCGCATTCACGGAGGCGACGAAACAATACCAGACGCCCATCTCGCTGCGCAGCCCGATTCTCGTCGGCTTTTTTCTCGCCGGTCTGGTGATCCACGGCACGTTGCAACAGTGGTGGATCGAGCCTGTGCTGCGCAGCCTCGACACGCTCGCGCTCTTCGGCGGGGCGACCGTCCTCACCGCCTTCAACGATAACGCTGCCATCACCTATCTCGCCTCCCTCGTCCCGGGTTTCTCCGACGAGATGAAATACGCGGTCGTTGCTGGCGCAGTGACCGGGGGAGGACTCACAGTCATCGCCAACGCGCCCAATCCCGCCGGCCAGTCCATCTTGTCGAAATATTTCCACGAGGGAGTCGGGCCGGGAAAACTCCTGCTCGGCGCGCTTTTGCCGACGCTAATCCAGGCGGCCTGCTTCATCCTGCTGCGTTCCTGAACGTCGGGCCGGGTCTCCCGGATCACGGCGGATGCAGACGCAAATCGTCCGTCAGTCCGGCCGGTTGCGGTTGACAGGGCAGTGGGCGGACAAATCTTGTCGGAGCCTTTTGGGGTCCGCGTCATGCCAAACCTCCTGCTCATCGCGCTTGCGCTGCCATTTGCCCTGCTCCCCTTTGTCTGGGGCATCGGCGGGCGCTGGCGCGAGCGCACCGGCTGGGTCGCGCTGGCGGCACCGGTCGCTTCCGCGCTGCTGATCCTGCAGCTCGCCGTCGCGCTGCCGGCCGGGGAGCGGATTGTGCTCGAGTGGCCGTGGATCCCCACGCTCGGCCTGAACCTCACTTTCGTGATCGACGGGCTGGCGTTGTTCTTCGGTCTTGTGGTCAGCGGCGTCGGCGCGCTCGTGGTGTTTTACGCGCGCTTCTACCTCGACGATCACTACGCGCACCACGGACGGTTCTACGCCTACCTGCTGCTCTTCATGGGGGCGATGCTCGGGACGGTGTTCGCGGGAAACCTGCTGCTCCTATTCGTATTCTGGGAGCTGACCGGCGTCGCTTCGTTCCTGCTCATCGGATTCCTGCACGACAAGCCCGAGTCGCGCGACGGTGCACGGATGGCGCTGGTCGTGACAAGCGGGTCGGCGCTGGCGATGCTCGCCGGCATCGTGCTGCTCGGCCAGATCGCCGGCACTTACGAATTGCGGCCTTTGCTCGAAGGGGCGTTGCGCGGCCAGGCCTCGCCGGAGCTCACGCTCAGCTTCGTGCTCATCGCGGCGGGTGCGATCGGCAAGTCGGCGCAGTTTCCCTTCCAGTTCTGGCTGCCGAACGCCATGGCCGCGCCCACTCCGGTCAGCGCTTATCTGCACTCGGCGACGATGGTGAAGCTCGGTGTGTTCCTCATCGCGCGGATCTTTCCGGTTTTCCGTGAGGTCGAATTATGGGAGCCGCTGCTGATCACGCTCTGTTTCGGCACGATGGCGCTCGGCGCGCTGCTCGCACTGCTCTCGCACGACCTCAAGGCCATCCTCGCTTATTCGACGGTGAGCCAGCTCGGTTTTCTCATCGGCTACTACGGCATGAGTTCGGCGGCCGGTGCGCAGGCGGACCTGCTGCACATCGCCAACCATGTCCTCTACAAGGGCTGTCTCTTCATGGTGGCAGGCATCGTTGATCACGCCGTTGGCACCCGTGACGTGCGGCAACTCGGCGGGCTGGCGGGCCGGATGCCGTTGCTGCTTGCGATCACACTCGCCGCCGGTGCGGCGATGGCAGGTCTTCCGGGCACGTTGGGTTTCATCAGCAAGGAATTCGTTCTCAAGGAGCAGCTGGAGTTTCTCGCCACGGGCGCGCCGCTGGCGTGGTATCCGCTCGCGATGCTCGCGTTCTCTTCGGCCGTGCAGGTGGCTTTCGTGCTCCGGCTCGTGACGGGCATTTTCGCCGGACCGGTCCGGCCGGAACTCGCGGCTCACTTCCACGCGCCGTCGCTGGCCCTGCAATTGCCGCCGCTCCTGCTCGCCGCTGCGACCGTCGCGGCGGGTGTGGCGCCGGGTCTGTTCGGGCGGTTGCTCGCTCATCTTCGCACGCCGGGTTTGCATCCGGCGGAGCTGCCGGCGCTATCGCTTTGGCATGGCTTCACGCCCGAACTGGCGTGGAGTGGCGGCATCGTGGTCGCCGGCGCGGCCTTGTTCTTCGTGCTGCGGCGCGGGATCTGGGCGCGGGTGGAAATCCCGCGGGCGCTGCGCTTCGACACGGGCTTCGAGGCGCTGCTCACCGGATTGCCGGTCGCGGCCAAGGGACTCGGGCGCGCGCTGCGCTTCGACCGGCAGTTCGATTTCCTTGGCAT
>CAYYVB010000160.1:0-7330 GCA_964475035.1 uncultured Opitutaceae bacterium
GCGGCGTGTGGGTCGCGACGGTCAACAACATCGACTGGCCGAGCCAGCGCGGCCTTCCGGCGGAGCGGCAGCGGGCCGAAATGATCGCGTTGCTCGACCGCGCGCAGGCGATCGGCCTCAACGCCGTCATTTTCCAGGTCCGACCCGCCGCCGACGCGCTCTACGCGTCGCCGCTCGAACCGTGGTCCGAGTATCTCACCGGCGAACAAGGCAAAGACCCGGGCTGGGATCCGCTTTCCGAATGGGTGCGGGAGGCGCATGCGCGCGGCCTCGAGTTGCACGCGTGGTTCAACCCGTATCGCGCCCGCCACGCCGAAGCGAAGTCTCCGCCCGCCGACACGCACATCAGCCTCACGAACCCGGGCGTCGTGAAACGCTATGGCGACATGCTCTGGATGGATCCGGGCGAGGCCTTCGCCGCCGAGCGGACGCTCGCCGTCATCCGCGATGTCGTGCGGCGCTACGACATCGATGGCGTGCACATCGACGACTACTTCTATCCCTATCCCGTCCAGCAGCCGCTCGCGCCCGGCGCGCCCAAGGACACGCCGCGCGAGGAGGTCGACTTCCCTGACGATCCGTCGTGGGACCGTTACGTCGCCGGCGGCGGCATGCTGGGTCGCTCCGACTGGCGCCGCGACAACGTCAACCGCCTCATCCAGCGCATCCATGCGACCGTGCAGGCCGAGAAGCCGTGGGTGAAGTTCGGCATCAGTCCTTTCGGCATCGCACGCGCCGATCGTCGTCCGCCGGGCATCACGGGTTTCAACCAGTTCGAGAAGCTCTTCGCCGACGCCGAGCTCTGGTTCGAGCGCGGTTGGTGCGACTATTTTGTGCCGCAGCTCTACTGGCCGATCGACCAGAAGGCGCAGGCCTTCGCGGTGCTGCTCGATTACTGGCCGACGCAGAACGGCGCCGGCCGGCACTTCTGGCCCGGACTGTTCACGAGCCGGATCGACGAGACGGAGAAATCGTGGCCGTCGGCGGAGATTCTCGCGCAGGTCGCGCTGACGCGCACGCGCCCCGGCGCCACCGGCCATGTCCACTTCAGCGCGATCGCGCTGCTGCAGGATCGCAAGGCGATCGCCACGCACCTCGCCGCGCTCTACGCGACGCCCGCGCTCGTGCCGGCGTCGCCCTGGATGAAGCAGCCCGCTCCCGCCGCCCCGCAGCTCGTGCGCGAGGGCGACCGTGTGCGGGTCGAGGGCCTCGATGCCCACGCCGCCCGCCTCGCCGTGTGGCGCCGCAACCAGGGCGCGTGGCGTTTCTCCGTGCAGCCGGCGACGGAGACAAGCATCGCACTCGCCGGGTCCGATGTGCTGGGCGTCTCCGCCGTCAACCGCGCCGGAGTGGAAAGCGCGCGGACACTGTTTGTGTCCGTCGTCCCCTGAGCTGACTCCGGGCGCACGGATCCGATCGCCCGGACGCGGTGCGCCTCAGCGCGCGAGCCGCTTCGCTCCGTCGATGACCTTGTCCCAATCGAAGGCGGGGCCGGGGTCGGTCTTGTTCGTCTGGATGTGAAAATGACCGAGGACGCCCTCGTAGGCGGTGAGTTGATCGTCGGGCAGCTTGTGTGGGAGCACCTTGCCGTCGGGACCGCGCGGGTAGTCGAGTTTGATCTTTGGGAAGATCCGCCCGAGAGCCGCGGTAAGCTTGATCAGCGCCTGATATTGCTCGGGCGTGAGATCGTATTGCACGAGTTCCTGGCCTTGGATCGTGCCGCGCACGGGCTCGGCCCGCACGGGCCGGCCCACGAACCCGGGCGTGCGGATGAGCGGGTCGCCGAGCTTCTCGGGCACGGTGATGATCGTCTGGCCTTCGTCGTTGCGGCGATACCACTCGACCAGCGTGCGCGTGTCGCCCGGGGAGTAGGCGCCCATGTTGGCGATCTCGATGCCGATGCTGCGGTGGTTCGAGGTGGTGGCGTGATAGGCGCGCTCCTTGAGGTCGAGCGTCTGATAGATCGTGCCGTCGAGATCCAAGAGGAAGTGCACGCTCAGGCCGCGGTGGTCGTGGAGGATGTTGAAGCACTGTTTGGCGATGCCGCACACATCGTAGTGGATGACGAACTGGTCGACCACGCGCTGCAGGAGCGGCAGATCCCAGCCGCCGCCGCGCACGCGCTCGATCTCCGCGGGTGTGAGGCGCGCGAAGCGCAGGCCGTAGCGGGCGGGGTCCGCGTAGCCGACCTTCGCCTCCTGGGTCTTCGCCCAGCTGCTTTGCTCGTAGGGCGCGAAGCGGCGCTCGACGCGGTAGGCGTCGTAGCCACCCGCGTCCATCCACGTGACGACCTTGGTGCCGGTGTGGAAGAGCTGTCCGGCGACGATGATTTCATCGCCCGAACGCTTGGCGGGCGTGCCGGGTCTGTGCGCGCAACCGGCGAGGAGGAGCAGGGAAAGCGAGAGGAGGAAAAAATGCTTCATGAAGGAGGAACCACAAATTGACCGCGAATTCACGCGGAGGAGAGAAAGAATGTTAACCACAGATGAACACAAATGCTCACAGATACCAAACCGACTGCGGGCGGGGTCGATCATTCATCTGTGTTAATCTGTGTCCATCTGTGGTTGTCAGAGTCTGGCCTGACGCTTGAGGGCGAGGACGCGGTCGCAGGCTTCGTCGATGCGTTGCTCGGAAACTACGCCGTCGCGCACGGCTCTTTCCATGATGGCGATGGCCTTCGCAGCGATGTCGGGGTCGTAGGCGAGATTGTTGCCGAAGCAAAGGACGTCGACGCCGGCGTTGAGCGCGGCGGGGATCGCCTGCTCGAGACCGTAGCGACCGGCGATGGCTTTCATCTCCAGGTCGTCGCTCAGCACGACGCCGGTGAAGCCGAGTTGGTCGCGCAGGAGGCCGGTGAGGACGGCGCGCGAGAGCGTCGCCGGCCGCTCGGGGTCGAGGCCGGCGTGGAAAACGTGCGCGCTCATGACGGCGTCGGCCTGGCCGGCGGCGATGAGCCGCGCAAAAGGCGTGAGTTCGCGCACATGCCAGGTGGAGGTGACGTCGACAAAACCCAGGTGCGTGTCGCCGGCGGCGCTGCCGTGGCCGGGGAAGTGCTTGAGGCAGGTGAGGACGCCGTGTGCGCGGTGGCCGGCGACGAAGGCCGCGGCGTGGCGCGCCACCTTCTCCGGGTCGGCGGCGAAGCTGCGGCGCTTGCCGGCAATGATCGGGTTGGCGGGATTCGCGTCGAGGTCGACGACGGGGGCGAGATTCCAGTTGATGCCGAGCGAGGCGAGCGTGCGCGCAGTCGCGGCGGCCTGCTCGCGCGTGAAGGCGAGGTCGTCGCGCGCACCGAGTTCCTCGTGGGAAATGCTCGCCGGAAAGCCGTAGGCGGATTTCAGGCGGTTGACCCGTCCGCCCTCCTGGTCGATCGCGACCAGCAGCGGCGTGGGCGCTTGCGATTGGAGATGGGCGACGAGCTCCCGCACCTGTGCGGGCGACGTGATGTTGCGGCTGCCGGGTTGGCCGGAGTCGATTGTGCCCGTCATGTCGACGTCGAAGAGGATCACGCTGCCGATGGCGTGTTCGCGCAGGTCGCGCACGATGAGCGCAGTGTCGGCGGCACTCCGGCCCTTGAAGCCGAGCAGGAGGAGCTGGCCGATTTTTTCGCGGAGCGTCGAAGGCGCAGCGGACATGGGGCGGACCTAAATTTTCACGGCGCCGATGCCGGGGCGGTCGGGGAGGGTGACCTTGCCCTCGAGGATGCGGGCGCCGTCAAAGGGGTCGTCCTTGATGAGGAGTGCGCCGTCGAGGTCGGCCCAGTCGACGAGCGGTGAGAGTTGCGCCGCGGCGGAGATGGCGCAGGAGGTCTCGGTCATGCAGCCAAGCATGACCTTGAGGCCGAGCGCCCGCGCGAGGGTGATGCATTGGTGCGCCTCGCGCAGGCCGGTGGATTTCATCAGCTTGATGTTGATGCCGTCGAACACGCCGCGCAGGCGCGGCACGTCGCCGATGCGCTGCAGGCTCTCGTCGGCGATGAGCGGGAGCGGACTGCGCTCGCGCAGCCACGCGGTGTCGTCGAGCGCGGCTTTGGGCATCGGCTGCTCAATGAAGAGCACATTCTGGGGCGCGAGCCACTCGATGAGACGCAGGGCGTCGTCGCGGTTGGCCCAGCCTTGGTTGGCATCGATGGTGAGCGGCACGTCGGTGACCTCGCGGATGGTGGTGACGAGCTGGCGATCCGTGGCGTCGTCGCGGCCGAGTTTCACCTTGAGGATCTTGTAGGCGGCGGCTTCGCGGGTTTTCGTGCGGACGACCTCGGGGGTGTCGATGCCGATAGTGTAGGAAGTGACGGGCGTCTTCGCGGGGTTGAGACCCCAAAGGCGGAACCATGGCGCGCCGAGTTTCTTGCCGACCCAGTCATGCAACGCGATGTCGAGCGCGGCTTTGGCGGCGGAGTTGCCCGGCGCGAGGGCATCGATCGCCGGCAGGATTTCCTCGAGCTGGAACGGATCTTCCGTGCGGGCGAGCAGCGGCTCGGCGCGGCAAAAAAACGCGGCCGCGGTCTCCGGCGTCTCGCCAAGGTAGGGCGGCATTGAGGCTTCGCCGTAGCCGGTCAACCCGTCATGCTCGATCTCAATCAGCATGGCCGGGGTCGAGGTCCGGGTGTTGGAGGCGATGCCGAAGGCGTGCCGGAGCGCGAGGGGATGCGAGCGATAACGGAGGAGCATGGCGCGACCGGCGTAGCCGACCGGGTTTTCGCTTTCCGCGCAAAGAGGAAGTGCGCGCAACCTTCACGTGCGACGCGGAAAACCAGGCAACAGGGAAGAACGAGTCTTCCGCGGGTGCTGCCTTGCAGCCGCCCTTCGGCATCGTGCATCTCTTGGCAATTCCACCTCGACGATTGCGACGACCACGAGAGTGATAATAGCATAAGACAATAATAATCAAACGCTAGTGGGAGCTTTCGCCTTCCTTTTGGGTTCGGTTCACTCGGCCTGCTGGCTTGCAACTCAGTCTCAATCGCGTTTGCTCTCCTTCGGTATGTCCACGCCGTTTTCCACCCTCTCCCCCCTCTGTCAGCTCCCGGCCGGTCGCTCGGGGCGCGTGTGTCGGCTGACGGGCGACGAAAGTTTCTGCCAGCGCGTCCGCGAGATGGGCTTCGGCGAAGCGGCGCTGGTCACGAAGATTTCCGGCAGCGTCACCAGCCTCTGCCTCGTCAACGGCACGCGCCTCGCGCTCAACCACCACGCGGCGATGAGCATCCTTGTCGAGCCGCTGCCCGCCGGCGCCCGCTGAACCGTCGGCGCGCCGCTGAGGCGGACGAACGCTCCGCCCCGCACGCGCCGCGCTTACCCGCCGCCTTGCCGCCGCCGTGAAACTGCCGACGCACATCTCGCTCCCCGGTCGCCCTGCACGCGGCGATGCCGGGCGCGCGCCGGTCTTCGCGATGGTCGGCAACCCGAATTGCGGCAAGACCACGCTCTTCAACGCGCTCACCGGCCTCCGCCAAAAAGTCGGCAACTACCCCGGCGTCACCGTCGAGAAAAAGGTCGGCACCGCCTACTCGCAGCACGGCCGCCCGCTGCAGGTCATCGATCTGCCCGGCGCCTACTCGCTCGCGGCGCGTTCGCCCGACGAGGCCGTGTTGCGCGATGTGCTCCTCGGCCGCCGCGAGGACACGCCGCAACCCGACCGCATCATCTGCGTCGTCGACGCCTCGAACCTCGAGCGCAACCTCTACCTCGTCCACCAGATCCTCGACCTCGGCCGCCCGGTCGTCGTCGCGCTCAACATGATGGACGTCGCCGCCGCCGTCGGCATCCGCATCGATCCCGCCGCGCTCGAGCGCGCGCTCGGCGTGCCGGTCATCCCCTGCGAGGCCGTCAACGGCAAGGGCCTGATGGAACTGCGCCTCGCGATGAGCCGCACCGAGGCGCCGCTCGCGAAGCATTCGTGGACCGTGCCCGCGCCGATCGCGCCCGCCGTCGCGGAATTGCAGGCGGCGCTTGCGCAACACGACGCGCGCTCGCCGCTCGTCGCGCGCGCCGAGGCGCTGCTTCTCCTCACCGACTTCGACACCGTGCGCGTCGCCGGCTCGAAACCGCTTTCCGCGCGCACGCACGAGCTGCTCGATACGTGGCGCCGGCGCTGGACGGAGGAGAAGACCGATTGGTCCGGCGAACTCATCCGCGCGCGCTACGCCGCTATCCGCGAACTCACGCGCGACGTCATCCTGCGCGACCGCGACGCCAAACCCTCGGTCTCCGACCGCATCGACGCAGTGCTCTGCCACTCGGTCTGGGGTTGGGCCGTCTTCGCCGCGCTGATGGTCGCGACGTTCTTCTCCATCTTCACGCTCGCCGAGTATCCTATGAACTGGATCGACGCGCAGGTCGCCGCGCTCGGCGACGCGATGAAGGGCGCGATGGCGCCGGGCGATCTGCGCGACCTCGTCACCGACGGCATCGTCGCCGGCGTCGGGGGCATCGTGATCTTCCTGCCGCAGATTTTGATTTTGTTCTTCTTCGTCGGCTTGCTCGAAAGCACGGGCTACATGGCGCGCGCGGCGTTCCTGATGGACCGGCCGATGAGCAAGGTCGGCCTGAACGGCCGCTCATTCATCCCGCTGCTCGGCTCCTACGCCTGCGCCATCCCCGGCATCATGGCCACGCGCACGATCGAGAACCACCGTGACCGCCTCGTCACCATCCTCGTCGCGCCGCTCATGAGCTGCTCGGCGCGCCTGCCCGTCTATCTCCTGCTCATCGCCACGCTCATCCCCAACGACACCGTCAGCGCCGCGCAGAAGGCCGGCCTGATGATGCTGATGTATGCGCTCGGCACCGGCGGCGCGTTCTTCTTCGCCTGGCTTTTCAAGCGCACGCTCGTGCGCGGCGGCACGCCGCACATGATCATGGAACTGCCCGCCTACCAGCCCCCGCGCGTCGCCGAGATCACGCGCCAGATGCTCGAACGCGGCTGGTTGTTCCTCAAGAACGCCGGCACCATCATCCTCGCCCTCTCCATCGTGCTCTGGGTGCTCACCGCCTACCCGAAGCACGACAACCCGGACGCCACGCCCACCGAGCAGATCGAGCAGAGCTTCGCCGGCCGCGCGGGACAGCTCATCGAGCCGGTGATCAAGCCGCTCGGCTTCGACTGGCGCATCGGCATCGGCCTCATCACGAGCTTCGCCGCGCGCGAGGTGTTCGTCAGCTCGATGGGCGTCATCTTCGGCGTCGAGAACGCCGAGGAGGACACCGCGCCGCTGCGCGATGCGCTGCGTGCCGCGACCTGGCCCGACGGCGCGCGGCTCTTCACGCCGCTCGTCTGCCTCACGCTGATGATCTACTACGTCTTCGCGATGCAATGCATGGCCACGGTCGCC
>CAYYVB010000161.1:0-4429 GCA_964475035.1 uncultured Opitutaceae bacterium
TCCGAACACCTGTTACCCTTGTCTTCGGTCCAAAGAGCGGTCAACGCGTTCCACCGGCGCCAGCCGCGTTCACTCAACCGGACTCGACCAGCTTCTCCGTCGGGCGGATCGGAGCTTCCCGGGTCTCGTCAGCGGGCGCAGGATGGTGCCGGCGATGGCGCACGAGTTCCTTGGCGGCCAACCAGTGGTCGAGTTCGCGGCCGTCGGGGCAGCCTTCCTGTTGCCACAGCAGATATGCCTGGTGGCGAATCTCCTCGAGAGGCTCGCCGCCGTGATTTTTTTCACGATGTTCGCGGGTGTTCATGGGACCTCCTGTTGGACTGGCCGGAGGATAACACATCGGCCGCCCGCCGGCTGCGCACTTCCTGCTAAATCGCCGGCACGGCCGCAGGACCCACGATTTGCGACTTGCGCGGCGGCGCGGCGGGAGGCTTCTTGGCCGCTCCATGAGCAACGAGACGCCCTCCACCCACGAAGTCGCCATCCTCTCCACCACCTACGGAGACATGACCATCAGCTTCTGGCCCGACGTGGCCCCGAAGACGGTCGAGAATTTCAAGAAGCTCGCGCGCGAGGGCTTCTATGACGGCACGGCGTTCCATCGCATCATCAAGGGTTTCATGATCCAAGGCGGCTGCCCCAACACGCGCGAAGGCGCCACCGGCATGCCCGGCACGGGCGGCCCGGGTTGGAAGGTGAAGGCCGAGTTCAACGCCAAGGCGCACGTGCGCGGCGTCCTCTCGATGGCCCGCTCCGCGCACCCGGACAGCGCCGGTTCGCAGTTCTTCATCTGCCACGGCGACGCGCGTTTCCTCGACCGCCAATACACCGCCTTCGGCCAGCTCACGGCCGGTGACGACGTCCTCGAACGCATCGCCAACGTCCCGGTGAAGGCCAACGGCGGCGAAAAGAGCACGCCCATCGACCGCATCGCGATCGTGAGCGTGAAGATCGTCAGTCAGGCGTAAGACGTCCTCTGGCGCAGGCGTAAAGCGCGCCCTACGGTCGATCGCGAAACGCCGCAGTGTGTCTCCTCGAATGGAGTTGCGGCGTAGCGTGCTTGGTCGGCAAGAGTTCGACCGTAACGCCACGCCCATTTTCGTTCCGGAGACGCGCAGCGAATAACGTCAGGGATCGATCGTTGATCGTTCGGCTTTCTTGCGGATCGAATCCTGTAATGCCTTCGCCAATGCGCGCTCTCCCGTGCTTGGCGCAAAATTATCTATCTCAGACAGGATCTGCTCCGCGGCAGCATGATCCCCCAGTCGCACCCGGACTCGAGCCATGGCGAGCAAGACCTGCGCCTGCCGATCCAGGCGCGGAAACCTCCCTTGCACCAGATTGACATGCTCGATCTTGGGCACCGACACAGAAGCTTCGACCCACGCCAGAGCTTCATAAGGTTCATTCTGGTCGGGCTGCACTTCGATCCACCGGAGGAGTCGGGAGCGCAGCTGGTCCGCTGCTTCCGCTGGCAGCAGGAAGTCCAGGTCGAGACGGGAAAACCAGCGCGACCACTCGGTCAGCGCGACATAGCGCAGCACGGCAGGATTGGTTGAGCCCATATCCATTGCCTGGCGCCACGATTCGGCCGCGGAACGATCCTGAAACCGTCGAAACCCAATCGACCCAAGCGCCTCGAAGGCCCGCGTGTCTTTCGCCTCACCAGCTTGGAGTAGGAGAAAACGCCCTATCGCATCCTCCTGGGTGCGGTAAGCCAGCTCAGCCAGGGCGCGATTGTTCTCCGCCTCAGTCATGGGTCGCTGCACAAAGGATTCGCGCGCGGGCAATTGATCGAACGGCTCCGTCCGTGCCTTGAATTTCCCAGCCTTCAGGTAGCGCGCGAGGCGGGCCTCCATTTCCTTGTAGTCAATCCCGAAGGTCTCGATGACCTGCTGGCGCATCCGCTCCCGGTTGCCAGCGATACCCGGCTGAAGGATTCGGTGGATGAACTTGTTGACTGCGGACGCCGGAACCTCGCTCTGACCGAAATACAAGTAGTGCAAGACTCCCCAGGCATGCGCTTGCGGCAAATTCCGATAGTCAGCGGGCAGCATGCCCGGCAGGAAAGGGCGATTTCCACCGTGAAACACATGCTCCAAGCTCACTTGGGGATATTTCCGGGCCAGCGCTTGCCGAAGATCGTCCGCCCGCCCCCACTCCACCTTGTCGCTTTTCGCGGTGAACGTGCCGAACAGCAGCGCCAGTGCCGAGCTGAGCCACCCCGGGGGATTGTGTCCGGCGTGGCTCAGCAATAAGTGCTGGGCAAGATTGGATTGCACCACCCATAGCGCGCTCGTTTCGCCATCAAACGGCGACAGCATGATCACGTCGCGATCGGGATAGACCATGTATTGGCCCAGCGACTTCTCGCCTTCCAACGATGGTATTCGCAGGGACTGAGGTAGGTAGTGTTGGTAGTCCTCATCCGAGCCGAAAAAATAAATCGTGACCGGAGTCGGCCGCCGAACTTTCAGGTCGAGCTTGGCGAGCATGAAGGCGCGCAGCGCCTCAATGTCGCGCAGCAAGTCCCTCGACTTGCGTTCGCCCACTTGGCTGAAGAGTTCGAAATGCCGGGATTCGTAGCGGTGCCACTGGCGTTGGGCGCCGGGAAAAGAGTTGGCCCAGACTATCGCTGGCATTGCCCAGAGCACGAACAGGAGCCCCAGCAAACTGCGGCGCCAGTCTCGAAAGAAACGTATGAACATGATCAGTTGATTGGTTTTCGGCCCGTGACGGCGCCAGAATTGGCAAGAGCCAAGCCGCGCCCGCAAACAAAAAGCCCGGGGCGGTGAGCCCCGGGCGGGATGCAAATCGGAGTCTGCGCCCGAGCGCGCGCTCAGGCGCGGTCGAAACCGACGGCTTTCGCCACCTCGTCGTAGACGATGCGTCCGCCGCGGGTGTTCACGCCCTTGGCGAGCCCCTTGTGCTCGGCGAGGGCGCGCTCGACGCCCTTCTGCACGATCATCGCGACGTAAGGCTCGGTGGCTTGCGTCAGACCGAGGGTCGACGTGCGGCCGACGAGGGCCGGCATGTTGGGCACGGCGTAGTGGTTCACGCCGAATTCCTGGTAGGTCGGCTTCTCGTGCGAGGTGTATTGGATGCCCTCGATGCAGCCGCCTTGGTCGATCGCGATGTCGACGAGAACCGAGCCGGGGCGCATCTGCTTCACCATTTTCTTGGTCACGACGATCGGGGCTTTCGCCGCCGGGATGAGGACGGCGCCGATCACGAGGTCGGCCGCGGCGACCTCGGCCTCGACGTTGGCGGGGTTGGAGACGAGCGTGACGACCTTGCCGCGATATTCCTGGTCCATGACCTCGAGCTTACGCGTATCGAGGTCGAGCACCGTGACGCGCGCGCCCATGCCCGCGGCCATGCGGACGGCGTGCGCGCCGGAGTTGCCTGCGCCGACCACGACGACGTGGCCGGGCATCGTGCCGGGGATGCCGCCGAGCAGCACGCCCGAGCCGCCGACCTGCGACTGGAGGAAATACGCGCCGACCTGGATCGAGAGACGGCCGGCGATCTGCGACATGGGCTTGAGCAAGGGGAACTGGCCGTCGGCCGACTCGACCGTCTCGTAGGCGATGCCGAGGATTCCCTTTTTGCAGAGCTGCTTCGCCAGCGAGGCACCGGCGGCAAGATGCAGATAGGTGAAGATGGTCTGGCCCTGTTGCATGAGCCCGAACTCGGACTCGAGCGGCTCCTTGACCTTGAGAATCATGTCCGCGCTCTTCCACACCTTCTCGGCGGAAGTGGCGAAGGTCGCGCCCGCGGCCTTGTATTCGGCGTCGGTGAACCCGGCGGTCATGCCGGCGTTCTTTTCCATGATGACCTTGGCGCCGAGCGATGTGACGCGACGGCAAAGGCTGGGGGTCATGGAAACGCGTTTTTCTCCGATCTTAACTTCTTTGGGGACTCCGATAATCATGTGGTCCGGGATACCGGACACGTCGGCCAAGACAAGAATGCTCCGGCCAAACGCCCCGGTAGTGCGGCGACTTTTCCGGCACCAAGGCTCCCTAATCCTCATTGAAAGCACTTGCCCGCACGTCCAAATGCACGGTTAGTCTGCCACCACTATCCTCCCCAAACCCCTGATGGCCAAGCCGCTCAACCTCATTGTCGCCTGCGCCGCCAACCGCATCATCGGCCGCGACACGCGTCTGCCCTTCGAGGTGCCGGAGGACAAGCAGTGGTTCCACGATCGCACCGCCGGCACGGTCGTCGTCCTCGGCCGGATCTGCTTCGAAGTGTGGCCGCGCGTGCTCGCCGACGGACGGCGCGCAGTCGTGCTCAGCTCGCAACCCGACCATATCCGCGCCGACGCGGAGCGGCGCTTCGGCGCCGCGGCGCTGCGCGACCTGCACGTCGTGCCCGATCTCCCCTCCGCGCTCGCCACGGCGCAACGGTTGCCCGGCGAGAT
>CAYYVB010000161.1:4439-7315 GCA_964475035.1 uncultured Opitutaceae bacterium
CGCTCATCCATGCCGAAGTGCCGGGCGACACGTGGTTCCCCGAGTGGCGGCACCTGACGTGGCGCGAGAGTTTCGGCCGCGACCGCGCCGACGCGAACTACCGCTACCGCATCAGCATCCTCGACCGCGTGCGGTAGGAAAGAGTAAGACCGGCTTCAGCCGGCCCTACTCTTCGCGGTCCGCAGCGCCGTCCAATTCCGCGAGGGCGCGCGCGCAGTCGGCGATTTGCGGCTCGATCCACGTGCGGACGGCATGGCGGTTGAGCCACCACACGGCGACGCCGACGCCCACCCCGCCGGCCGCGAGCCAGCCGAGCGGAGCCGCGTCCAACCGGCCGCCGGACGCGATCGCCCATTGCTGCAAAGCGAAGACAAAGAGCACACCAGCGCCAAGGAGCGGCGCGAGATACCACAACGCCACACGTTGCAGCAGCGCACGCTGATGCTTGAGCTCGGCAATCTCCGCCGCGAGACGCTCGCGCAACGCGGCCTCGGCGGACACGCGGGCCTTGGCGGCGCGCCGGCGTTCGCGGAGGAAGAAGACGCTGACCGCGGCGACGAGCGCCACCGCCGCCCAACCGCTCCAATGCTGGGCACCGAGGAAGCCGAGGAACGCGGCGAAGAAGGCCGCGACCGCGAAGCCGGTGCCGGCTTCGAGCCAGTCGCGCAGGGCGAGACGGCGAGCGCGGTGGCGGCGCTGGGTTTCAAATTCGGCGAGGTTCCAGGCGGGCGGCGCGAAGGCCGCGGCCTGGGCGCGCCAGACCTGTTCGAGTTCATTCCAGTTCATGGAGGATGCCTTTCAAGTGGCGGGTGAGTCTTTGCCGGGCGCGGTGGAGTGCGACGCCGACGTGGTTTTCAGTCAGGCCGAGGATCTCCGCGATGTCGCGATGCGGCAGGCCGTCGAGTTGCAGGAGCAACAGCGCGCGGTCGGGCTCGGGCAGCGCGCGGAGGGCGGCGTAGACCTGCGCCAGCAGGTCGCCGCGTTCGGCCCCGGCGGCCGGATCGGGCGCGGGGGCGGCGAGCGTGGCCACATCGGCGCCGGCCTCGATGCGGCCCTCGCGGCGGGAGTGGTCGCGGCGCCAGGTCAGCGCGGTGTTGAGGCAGACGCGGTAGATCCAAGTCGAGGGCCGCGCTGCGCCCGTGAAACGCGGCACGGAGAGCCACACCTGGTAGGCCAGTTCGCGGCGCAGGTCGTCGCGTTCACGCTCGTTCCGCGCCTGGCTGCGGGCGACCCGCTCGACGATGCCGCCATGCTCCGCCATCCAGGCGGTGAAGCTGGTCTCTAGGGAGGGAGCGGAGGTCATCACCGGAGTTAGTCGCCGCACCCCGGCCCGACCTTACGGATTATTTTTCCCCCGCGCGGCGTGGGCGGCGGCGACGGCGACGTATTTCTCCGCCCAGCGGCGGATGCCGGAGCGTTCCTCGGGCGTGAGCGGGCGCACGACCTTGGCGGGCGAACCGAGGATCATCGATCCGGCCGGGGCCGTGAAACGCTGCGTGACGAGGGCATTGGCCCCAACGATGCATTGGTCGCCGATCACGGCACCGTCGAGGATCGTCGCACCCATGCCGACGAGGCATTCGTCTCCGATCGTGCAGGCGTGGACGATGGCGCTGTGACCGATCGTGCAATGCCGGCCGATTTTGACCCCGTGGTCGTCGGCGAGGTGCACCATCGTGAGGTCCTGGATGTTGGTCCCCTCGCCCACCTCGATGGTGTTGATGTCGCCGCGGAGCACGCAGCCATACCAGACGCTGCTGTGCGGGCCGAGTTTCACCGCGCCGAGCACGGTGGCATTGGGGGCAACGAAGGCCGCCGCGGCGGTGTCGGGGGTCTGACCGAGGTAACGGGCGAGCCGCTGGTGGACATCCATGCGGGCACACTACGCCCGCCGCGCCCGCCGCCAAGCGCGGAGCGGCACGGGGCCGCATGGGCCTCAATGCGCGTCGCGGTGGTCGGGGCCGGTCGTGTCGAGGCCGAACGGCCAATATAGCGGGCAGAACCCGAGCGCGGCGGTGACGACCGGCACGGCGCCGAGCAGTCCCCACCATGTTTCGTGATTCACGCCGAGCCACATGACCAAGCAACCGCCGACGAATCTGATACCCGCATCGTAGGAACCGACATTGTGTTTCATGGGAGCCTCCGGGTGGTTGGACGACCCGATATTTAACGCAAAGAGGCCTGCGCCGCTCCGCATTCCTTGCGGATTGTCCATCTCGCTCAGCGTCGCGGCACCTGACGACCGGCCAGCCAGACCAAGATTCCCAAGCCGCACACCGCGCCAAGCGCAGTCGCTGCGGTCGCCAGTCCCGCCGCCGCGAGCCACTCCACCCAAGTTGTCAGCGCCAGCATCATCATGGGGGAAAAGACGCCGCCTCGGGGACAAAAGTTACTCGCTCTCGCGTCCGACAGCGACATGCTCGGCGCCCTGTTCCCCATGGACACCCTGATGCCTGTTCTGCGCGGCTTGATCGGACTCGCCGCCTTCATCGGTCTCGCTGTGCTGCTGAGCGAGAACCGGCGTGCGATCAACTGGCGCGTCGTCGCCATCGGCTTGGCGCTGCAATTCGTCTTCGCCGGCCTCGTCATCTACGCTCCGCCCGTGCGCTGGGCCGTCGAGCAGGTGGGCGACTTCTTCGTCAAGCTCCTCGCGTTCACCGGCGAGGGCACGAAGTTCCTCTTCGGCTCGCTCGTCGACAGCGAGAAACACGGCGTCGTCTTCGGCCTGAGCATCCTGCCGTCGATCATCTTCTTCTCCGCATTCACCTCGGCGCTCTATTACCTCGGCATTCTCCAAAAGATCGTGTGGGCCTTCGCCTGGGTGATGACCAAGGCCCTGCGCCTCTCCGGCCCCGAGACGCTCAGCGCCTCGG
>CAYYVB010000162.1:0-233 GCA_964475035.1 uncultured Opitutaceae bacterium
GCCGCGCTTTCCACAATCTGCGCCTACGCCCGGCCAAGTGCTGCGCAGTTCATTTCCGCTTTTTCGGTCACACTCACCCTCGAGGGCACAACCATGAATTTCCGTCTAACCGGGAAGGGACTGGCGCAGGGTGCGCTGGCTGTCTTGTCACTCGCCGCAGGCCTCCGCCTCGCCGCCGAAACCGCGACCGTGGCGAAGGCTCCGCCCGCTGTGCCGAACAGCGAGTGCATGGA
>CAYYVB010000162.1:243-477 GCA_964475035.1 uncultured Opitutaceae bacterium
GCCCCCAAGGCCGCGCCGGATGTCTTGTCAAAAGTAGCGCAGGCGTCCCGCCTTCTCCTAAACCCACAGCAACCGGGTGCGGCAAGATTGCGCCCTGCCAAAGCAGCGGAGAAATCCGAGAGAGCTGAAATCGCGCAGCCTCCGGCGAAAGCGTTCGAGGCGGTCGGAGCGGTTGCGCATCCCGATCCAGCAGGTGTGACGCCTGCGCCACCCTCGCCACCGCAGCCGCGCTTT
>CAYYVB010000162.1:487-7307 GCA_964475035.1 uncultured Opitutaceae bacterium
GCCATGAGGCCGAATTCAAGGCCCGCAAGCGTGGTCAGCCGAAGGAGTGGGTCGGGATCCGTCCCGAGCTCTACGAAAAGTCCGCGCATGCAAAGCTGAACTGCGTCGATTGCCATAACACCATCACCGAACCCGAGCACGACATGTCGCTGCCGAAGGTGGATTGCGCGTCGTGCCACCAGAATGCGGTCACGCAGTTCAACGCCTCGATCCACGGCATCATCCGCGACGGCAGCGACCAGCCCGCCGCCACCTGCGCGACCTGCCATGGCACGAATGTGCATGAGCTGCTGCCCGCCCATCACATCGACTCACCGGTCTCCAAGTTCAACCTGCTCACGACCTGCGCCAAATGCCACGAGGACGAAAAGATGATCGAGCAGATGGGCATCAAGAGCCACGACGCGGTCACGAATTTCCGCGACAGCATCCACGGCCAAGGTCTCTACAAAATGGGTCTGAACGTCGCGCCAAGCTGCAACGACTGCCATGGCGTGCACGACATCAAGCGCTCGAAGGACATCGCTTCGCACACCCACAAGGCCCAGCTTTCCGCGACCTGCACGCAATGCCACGTCGGCGTCGAGAAGACCTTCATGGCCAGCACGCACGGCCTCGCCTTGGCGAAGGGCGACCCGAAGGCGCCCGTCTGCACCGATTGCCACTCCGCGCACCAGATCGAGCGCCCGACCAACGCGCACTTCAAGCAGACCAGTGACCAGAGCTGCGGCAAATGCCACGAGGCCCAGCAGCGAAACTACCATGAGACCTACCACGGCAAGGCGATGGCGCTGAATCGCGCCGGTTCCGCCCCCGCGGTCGCCGCCTGCTACGATTGCCACGGCCACCATGATGTCTTCCCGACCGACAATATCCGCTCCAAACTGCACCAGGATAACATCGTCAAGACCTGCGCCGAGTGCCACACGGGGGCCAATCTCTCCTTCACCCAATACCAGCCGCACGCCGACCCGCATGACGGCGAGAATTATCCGCTGCTGAACAAGGTGTTTCTCTTCATGACGACGCTCCTCATCAGCGTCTTCATCTTCTTCGGCATCCACACGCTCCTCTGGCTGACACGGATGCTCATCACCTATTTCCGCGACCCCGCCGCGTTCCGCGCCGCGCAGATGGCCGCGCACCATGACGCCGAGACTTACCGGCGTTTCACGCCCTTCGAGCGCTTCCTGCACATGCTCGTCGTGACAAGCTTCCTCGCCCTCGTCATCACCGGCATGCCGCTGAAGTTCTACTACACGGATTGGGCGAAGGTGATGTTCAACCTCCTCGGCGGCCCCGAGTCCGCCGCCACGCTGCACCACCTCGCGGCGATCGTGACCTTCGGCTATTTCGCGCTGCACCTCGGCTCGCTCGCGATCAATCTCTGGAAGAACCGCCGCGCGGTGTTCAACGAGACGACCGGCAGGTTCGAACTGCGCCGCGTCTGGGGCGCGCTCTTCGGGCCCGACTCGATGGCGCCGTCGTTCCAGGACCTGCGCGACATCATCGCGCACCTGAAGTGGTTCTTCGGCCGCGGTCCGCGTCCGCAGTTCGATCGCTGGACCTATTGGGAGCGCTTCGACTACCTCGCGGTTTTCTGGGGCGTGGCGATGATCGGCGTGTCCGGCCTGATCCTCTGGTTCCCGGTCTTCTTCTCGAAGTTCCTCCCGGGCTGGGCGATCAATATCGCGGTCGTGATCCACTCCGACGAGGCCCTGCTCGCCGCGGGCTTCATCTTCACATTCCACTTCTTCAACACGCACTTCCGGATCGACCGGTTCCCGATGGACACCGTGATCTTCTCCGGCCGCATCTCGAAGACGGAGATGCTGAACGAGCGCAAGAAGTGGTATGACCGCCTGCTCGCCAGCGGTAAGCTCGAGCAGCACCGCGTCGTCCATGATGATTGGGAGAGCCGCCGCACGCTCTACAAGGCGCTCGGCTTTGTCTTCGTCGGCACGGGTCTCGTGCTCCTTGCGCTCATCATCTACGCCTTTCTCTCGCGCCTGAGCCACTGAGTGCCGCGCGGAAAGGCCGGTTCTCTTGTCGGGGTGCAGTTTGGCTGCGTCCCGACAAGTCAGGTGCATGGCAATGCGTTGCGATGCCAAGGTTGCCGAGAGAGCGGAAAGGAGAGGCAGGAACCGCGTCACTCGGGAATTGAAGGCGAAAGCTGTCCGGATTTGATGCCGTTGCCACAATCCGAACGGCTCAGACCACTCCTTGTCCTCGACTCACAAACCAGCCCCGTCCGAGACCTTCGCCCGACTCCTGCGGGCGGCGCAGGAAGATGCGGCGTTTCGCCGCCAATTGCTTACCCTCCTGCGGAGTTCACCGTTGCAGCGCCAGTCGGTGGTGAACACCGCGCTGCACGAGATGGCGTTGCGCGGCGAGCCGGCGGACGTGCGAGCAGCGTTCGCGCTGCTCGCATCCGACGAGGGCGCAAAGCTGGCCCGCGAACTTCTGGGCTCCTCCTGATCCTGGTTTGGGCCGCCCGAGGCCTGTTTGTGTTCCATTGAGCAGGGGGAATCCCCTCGCTCATTCGCCCCCCAAATGGCCTCAAGTCAGGGGTCGGGGTGTCGATACCGGTTTGGGAGGTTGCAGCCATGACCTCGGGAAGGCCCGGGATCATGGACGCAGCGTCCTCTTCCCATGACTCTGCAAGGCAAGCTCCTCGTCTCACTCGGCGTCGGACTCGTCGCGGTTTACACCGTGGCACAGCTGGCGCAACAAACCCTCAGTCGCCGCACGCTTGAAGAGCTTGCCGCGGCGAGTGTCGCCAAAGAGACCGACAAACAATGGCAATGGGTGCGCATCGTCGAGGGCGCGACTTCCGTCTCGCTGATGCAGGCCATGGCCGCGGGTGAAATGGAGACAGTTAACCACGTGCTCGCCGGACAAAGTCAGGTGCCGGGCGTGCTGGAGGTTTCATTTTACAACATCCGTGGCACGGTGGCGCTCTCCTCCGATCCGGCAGCGCGGCGCCGACCCATGCCGGAGGAGTTGCGCGATGGTTTGCTGTCGCGACCGGAGCCGGTGCATCGGCAGACCGAGAAGGCGTTCGAGATCTACCGCCCGATGCCGGTAACGGCCGGTTGCCTCGAGTGCCACGCGAACTTCCGCGGCCGGGCCGTCGGCGGAGTCATGGCCTATCGTTACAGCACGGCGGGTCTCGCCGAGGCACGGGCGGAGTGGGCCGGATTTGAGGAGACTTTGTTGCAGCAGAACCGACGCACGGCGCTCGCGACCTCGGCGGCGCTGCTGCTGGTGCTCGGAGGGTTGGTGGTGCTTCTCGTTCGCTCACAGATCGTGCGTCCGCTGGGCCGCGTGGCGCGGCAACTCGAGGACAACTCCGGTCGCGTCCGCCAAGCCTCGGGCTCCATCGCCGAGGCAAGCCAGGCCCTGGCCAGCGGGGCGAGCGAACAGGCCGCGGCGCTCGAGCAGACCGGTGCGGCCATGGAACAGCTGACCGCCGGCACGCGGCGCAACGCCGCTGCCGCCGGCGACGTGGAGCGCTGCCTGCGGGAGGAATTCGAACCGACCCTCCTCCGCCTCCGGGAGCTGACGGACAAGGTCCAGCGCACGTTGCAGGAGTCGGTGCAGGCCAGTGCGCGCACTTCGGAGGTCATCTCGGCGATCGATGGCATCGCATTTCAGACCAACCTCCTCGCGCTTAACGCCGCCGTCGAGGCCGCGCGCGCAGGCGAGGCCGGTCTCGGCTTCGCGGTGGTGGCAGACGAGGTGCGGGCGTTGGCCCAGCGCTGCGCCGAGGCCGCGCGCAACACGCAGTCGCTGCTGGAGGATTCCCGCCGCCACCTCGCGCACACCGCGAAGGATTTCGGCGCGATGGGCGGAGCGATTGAGCAGAGCGCGACCATCGGGTCGAAGATCGAGCGCCTCGTCGCCGGCATCAGCACGGCCAGCCGCGAGCAGGCGACCGGCTGCGGCCAGATCAACGATGCCGTGAAGCAGATGGACGCCGTCACGCAGGGCAATGCCGCGAGCGCCGAGCAGAATGCGGCGTCGTCGCACGATCTCGCCCAAGAGGCAGCCGCGCTGAAACAGGCGGTCGAGGCTTTGCTCGCCATGATCGGTGGGAAGTTGAACCAGAGTGGTGCGAGCGGCGGCGATCACGGCGATGCACAGCGAGAAATTTCAGTGACACCCTCCGCCGCCCGCGAGCGGGAGCTGGCGACCAGATAGGACCGGACTGCGACCGGCCAAGGGGGATGATCGGACGCAAGCCCGCCACGCGGGTGGCATCACGCGATCGACGGATCCGGCCATCCCGCGCGGCCAGCGTTGCCCACGCTGAAAAACAGTGAGGCCCGCGGTTAACTTCCGCGGGCCTCTTTTTCGGGTTAACTAATCCCGGCCTGACGACCGGTAGCAAGGGGTTCAACCCGCCGGCTGGCGGTTCCGGAAACTGGCCCATTTCTCGAGCGGGAGGAGCGCGATGCCCATGAAGAGCAGTTGCGAGCCGACAAACGAGATGAGCGCATAGAACGCGGCGTCCATAAAACCGTAGCTGTGCAGGCCGACGCCGAGCATGTTCGTGCCGAACCAGCTCCAACTCGTGACGATGTTGCCGAAGACGGCCATGACCATGAAGCCGCGTTGCTTAACCATGCCGCCCCAGCGGGCGTGGAGCATGACGGCGTTCCAGATCACGATCATGAGGGCGCCGTTTTCCTTCGGGTCCCAGCCCCAGAAGCGGCCCCAGGATTGGTCGGCCCAGATGCCGCCCAGCACGGTGCCGGTGAGGTTGAAGAGGATGGCAAAGCAGGTGATGCCATAGACCATCCGGTAGAGCGCGTCGGCCGTGCCGGTGTCGAGGGACTTCGTGAACACGCCGCGCGTGATGTAGACCAGCCCGAGGAAGCCGGCGAGGAAGGTGGCGGAGTAGCCGATGGTGATGACCACGACGTGCGTCGCCAACCAGAAGTTCGAGTCGAGCACGGCGCGCATCATCTCCAGCGTGTCACCGCCGATCGAGAGGTGGTGCGCGATGACCAGCGTGGCGAAGCCGATGATGCCGCCGGTGACGGCGCCCATCGAGTTCCGATACATCCGCTCGAGGATGACGCAGAGGAAGACCGCGCCCCAGCCGACGCCCAGCGCCGAGGAGTAAAGGTTGGTCACGGGCGGCCGACCCTCGAGCCACATGCGCGTGGCGATGCCGGCGGTGGTGGCGATGAAGGCGAGCGTGAGCAGCCAGAACGCGCTTTTCTGCAGGGTATCTGGCCACTTCAGCCACGAGAACAGGCCGAGGAGGAACGCCAGCACGTAAAGGTTCATGCTGCTGTAGAACGGGGCCGCGGCGTTGAAGCGGGATTCGACATCGCTCTTGCGCAGGGCCTCCGGGTAGCGCTTCTCGAGCTGATCGTGCAGCATTCCGGTGATCGTGTTGAAATCCTCGGCGCGATTGTTGCGCCACGAGTGTCCGAGGCCGGCGAAGGCGAGGGCGGTGGGGTTGATCTTGCCCGTGGCGAAGCTCTCCATCAGCGCGCCGCCGGTGGTGCGCCAGTGCGTCGGGTCGTTGTCGCCGACTTCGGGCGGGATGGTGCGGAGGTTGCCGAATTGTTCCATGTAGGCGAAACGGTCGGCCATCTCGCGCATCGCGCTGGCCGCCTCGGTGCTGAACGGCTCGCCCTTGCCCTTGGCGCGGATGGCCTCGAGGCCGGCGGGGAGCGCTTTCTCGTATTGCATCAGCTCGCCGAGGAAGTCGGGCGAGTCGGGCATCTGCGCGCTCGTCTTGAGCATCAGGTATTGGATCACGCGTTCGCGGACCATGCTGACCTGTTTCTGGAACGGGGTGCGGAGCTGCTGCTCGACGTTCTCGACGAGGCGCGCCTGGCGATCGAGCTCGGGGAGCTGCGCACGCATCTGGTCGTAGGAGAAACGCTTCCCGCCGTCGCCCTGCTCGGTGGTGAGCTTGAGCAGGTCGAGCACCTCGTGATTCTCGATGAGGAAGATCTTGTAGGTATCCGCCTTGGCGGGGGCGAAGAGCACATCGCCGAGCCATTCGATCGGCGTGAGGTAGGAACCGTCGGGCGTCTTGATGCTCTGGTTGCCGCGGATGGCGAGGATCGAGGTGCGGGCGACGGTGTCGAGGGGCTTGATGCGGCCGTTGACGAGGACGGGCACGCGGCCGAATTCGTTCAGGTCGAATGCGGTCTTCGAGCGCGGCTCACGGAGCGTGGACGCGAGATAAAGCGCGCCGAGGACGAGGACGATGAGCGGGAGAAACTTTTTCATGGGCGTGGGGAGAGACGGAGGCTCAGGCGGTGGCGGTCTTGGCGGCGGCGCTGCGCTTGCGGAGGAAACCGGCGAAGGTGATGCCGAACTGGATCATCAGGCCCGCGAACATCATCACGCAGGAGATATAGGGCAGCAGCCAGCTGGGGTTGCGCACGACTTGGAGGATCGTGGTGGTGTCGTTGTTGTCGAAGCCCGCCTGGTAGAAGGTGAAGCCGCCATGGCGCAGCGGGTTGTTCATGAAGATGAGGATTTCGCGGTCCTCGGTGCCGTCGTCGCTGCGGAGGCGCACACGGCTGGAGAAATTCTTCGGGATATTCGTGCCCGGGTAGCGGTCGTGGCTGAACTTGAGCAGCGTCAGCGTGAAGGGCTTGTAGAAACGCTTCTGGCGGAAGGCCATTTCGTAGGTGCGGCCGTCGACGGTGAAGGTCTGGGCGGCGTTGAGCATCTGCGAGGCGAGCCAAAGACCTTGGCTGCCTTGCGCGGTGATGATCTCGATAAGGGCGCCGGGGATGTTGCGCTCGTTGGGCTTGTAGGTCATCGGCAGCGGGATGAGCGCGAT
>CAYYVB010000163.1:0-7292 GCA_964475035.1 uncultured Opitutaceae bacterium
CTTCACTCCCGTGGCGAACACGGCCGCATGTCCGACGCCGTCGCCACCTGCAACGACTGCCACACGCCCGACAGCTTCATCGCGAAATACCTCAGCAAGGCCGAGAACGGTTTCTGGCACTCGAAGGGTTTCACGCTCCAGGATTTCCACGAGCCGATCATGATCCGCCCGATCAACTCCGCCGTGCTGCAGAACAACTGCGTGCGCTGCCATCAGGAGCTCCTCAGCGGCCTTAACGCCCACGCCGGCGACGCCCAGAAGATGCTCGATTGCGTCTCTTGCCACCGCGAGGTCGGCCACGGCCCCGTGCGTTAGAAAATCTTTCTCGTTCCTCTTACCCTTCATCTTTCTCCCCGCCCCGCCATGAAACCCCGCCTCACCGACTCCCGCGGCCTCACCACGGCCGGCTACCTCGGCCTCATCGTCGTGTTCGCCGTCTCCACCTTCGGCGTGCTGCTCCTTTATCAGAACATCATCACGCGCAAGGCCGAGGCGACGCAGCACGTCTTCCGTGTGGTCGACATCGACGAGAACACCGTCGATCCCGCGCTGTGGGGGAAAAATTACCCGCGCCAATACGACTCCTACCGCCGCACCGTCGACACCATCCGCACCGCGCACGGCGGCAGCGACGCCTTCCAGCGCCTCGACGAGTTCCCGCTCTACCGCACGCTCTTCGCCGGCTACGCCTTTGCCACCGACTACCGTGAGGAACGCGGCCACGCCTACATGCTCAAGGATCAGGACGACACCGAGCGCGTGCATAAATTCAAGCAACCCGGCGCCTGCCTCCACTGCCACTCCGCCGTGCTCCCCGCCTACATCAAGGCCGGCCTCGCCGCCGGCGCGCCCGAGGGTAAGGAATACCGCGAGGCGCAGATCCAAAAGGGTTTCGAGGTCATCTCGGCCCTGCCCTACCACGAGGCGCGCGAACACGTTTCGCACCCCGTCACCTGCATCGATTGCCACGACGCCGAGACGATGAACCTCCGCGTCAGCCGGCCCGCTTTCCTCAATGGCATCCGCGAGCTCGCGAAATCCGATTACCCCACGCCGCACCTGCCGAGCATCGAGCGCTGGCGCCAGGAAGGCCGCCGCGGCGACTACCAGCCGAACATCGACGCCAACCGCCAGGAGATGCGCTCCCTCGTCTGCGCGCAGTGCCACGTCGAATACTACTTCAAGGGCGAGAAGAAGCTCGTCACCTACCCCTGGCACAAGGGACTCCGCGTCGAGCAGATGGAGAAATACTACGACGAGGTCGGTCACACCGACTGGAAACACGCCGAGGCCGGATCGCCCGTGCTGAAGGCGCAGCACCCCGAGTTCGAGATGTGGAGCCAGGGCATCCACGCCCGCAGCGGCGTATCCTGCTCCGACTGCCACATGCCCTACCAGCGCGAAGGAGCGATCAAGGTCAGCAACCACCACGTCCGCTCGCCGCTTCTCAACGTCGCCGCCGCCTGCCAGACCTGTCACCGCACTTCCGAGAAGGAGATCATGGACCGCGCGCTGCTGGTGCAGAACCGCAACGCCGCGCTCCTCACGCGCGCCGAGGAGGCGACCGTCGCACTCATCCACGCCATCGCCGCCGCCGCCAAGGCCGGCGCGACCGACGACCAGCTCCGCTCCGCCCGCGCCCTGCACCGCAAGGCCCAGTGGCGTCTCGACTACGTCGCCGCGGAAAACTCGATGGGCTTCCACGCCCCGCAGGAAGCCGCGCGCATCCTCGGCGAAGCGATCGACTACGCGCGTCAGGGCGAACTCGAGGTCCTCCGCCTCGCCCGCCCCGCCGGCGGCGCCGCCGCGATCGACGAGTAAGCCGCTGCGCCCGCGCCAGCGGCTGCGCTTGCACGGGGCATGGTTTCGCAGCCATGCTCGACGTGCGTCTCCGCCCCTTCCGCCTGCCGCCATGCCGCCGCTGAAGATCAATCTCCGCGAGATCCCGGAAATCGAGCAGCGCTCGCCCACCGGCAAGTTTCACTCCTTCTGTCGCAACGTTTCGCTCGCCCTCGGCGGCGAACGCAACGTCGGCACCTGGGGTGGCGGACATCCCTTCGACTTCCAAGTGCGCCGCATCCCGCCCGGCGCCGCCGTGTGCCCGCACCACGCGCACGTCGTGCAATGGGAGATGTTCGTCGTGCGGCGCGGCACCGGCACCGTGCGCGCGGGTGACGAGCGCCGCGCAGTCCGCGCGGGCGACTGCTTCCTCCATCCGGCGGGCGAAGCGCACCAGCTCATCAACACGGGCAAGGAGGACCTCGAGGTCTTTATCATTGCCGACAACCCGCCGCTCGACGCCTTCTGGTATCCCGACTCGCAAAAGTGGGGCCTGCGCACGCCGAGCGTCTTCTTCCGCCTGACGCCGGTCGACTACTTCGACGGCGAGGACGATCCGCCCGCCGACTCCCGTGTTCGTAATACGAACATTGCCATCCCGCCGCTGCCGACGCCGGCCACGCCGTTCTCGGCGCGGTGCAGGCATCTGGACGAGATCGTTTGGGAGGATTGGTCTTCGCCGAAGGGGAAATTCCGCGGCGCGTTCCGCGGCGTATCGCTGGCCTTCGGCTCGAAGCATCGCACGCCCGTCAGCCTCGGCGGTCATCCGTTCGACCTCGAGTTCGGGAAAGTGCCGCCGCAGTCGCGCCTGCTTCCGTTCCACTGGCACGCGTTGCAGTGGGAGTTCTACGTGTTCCTCGAAGGCCGCGGCGAATTCCGCCTCGGCGACGCGACCTTCGCCGTCGAGCCCGGCGACTGCGTGATGGCCGCCCCGCAGGTCGGCCATGCCTTCCGCAACACCGGTGACACCGACCTGCACTACCTCGTCATCGCCGATGACCCGCCGAACGAGTTCTGGTGTTATCCCGACTCGGGCAAATACGGCATGCCGAAGCCGCGGAAAATCTTCCGCGCGATCGACGCCGATTATTTCGACGGCGAGGAGTGACGTCTCAGCCGCCGCCGGCGCCGGGCACGCTGGCACCGGGGCGCGTCATCGCGAGCGGGTCGAGGGCGCGGTCGAGCGTGGCGGCGTCGAGAAGTTTTCTCTCCAGCACCAGTTCGCGCAGCGTGCGGCCGGTGACATAGGCCTCCTTGGCCAGCGCGGCGGCGGTGTCGTAGCCGAGATGCGGGTTCAGCGCCGTGACGAGCATGAGCGAGCGGTCGACCAGCTCGCGGCAACGCGCAGGATCCGCCTCGAGCCCGGCGACGCAGCGCTCGGTGAAGAGGCGCGTGGCGTTGGCAAGGCAGTGGATGGACTCGTGCAGGCAGTGCGCCATCAGCGGAAGCGTGACGTTGAGCTCGAACTGGCCGTCGCGTCCGGCGAGCTGCACGGTCTGCGTGAGGCCCTGCACGTAGAGGCCGACCTGCACGAGCATCTCGCTCATCACCGGGTTGACCTTGCCGGGCATGATCGACGAGCCGGGCTGCGTGGCGGGCAACTTGATCTCGGCCAGGCCCGCGCGCGGGCCGGAGCCGAGCCAGCGGATGTCGTGCGCGATCTTCGAGAGGCTGGCGGCGATCGTCGCGAGATGCCCGGCGACCTCGACGCAGTCGTCGCGCGCACCCTGCGCCTCGAAGTGGTTGTCCGCCTCGCGGAAAGGCACGCCGGTCTTCTCCGTCAACAAGGCGGCCACGCGCGCGCCGAACTGCGGGTGCGTGTTGAGACCGGTGCCGACGGCGGTGCCGCCGACCGCCAATTCAGCCAGCGCCTCGACCGCGCGCAGGCCGCGGTCGGCGGACTTGCGCGCCTGCGCGGCGTAGCCGGAAAATTCCTGCCCGAGCGTGAGCGGCGTGGCGTCCATCAGGTGCGTTCGGCCGATCTTCACGATGGAAGTCCACGCCTCGGCCTTCTGCTCGAGCGCGGCGGCGAGGCCGGCGAGCGCGGGTAGGAGCTGATGCTGCAAGGCGAGCGCGACGCTCACATGCAGCGCGGTGGGGATGACGTCGTTCGACGATTGGCCGAGATTGACGTGGTCGTTCGGGTGAAGCGGGCGCTTGGAACCGATCGGTTCGCCGCGGAGCTGAGAGGCGCGGTTCGCGATGACCTCGTTGGCATTCATGTTGGCCGAGGTCGCGGAACCGGTCTGGAAAACATCGATCGGGAAATGCGCGTCGAGCTTGCCCGCGGCGATCTCGAGGGCGACCTGTTCGATGAGGCGCGCCTGGTCCGGCGCGAGGAGGCCGAGGTCAGCGTTGGCGCGGGCGCAGGCCCATTTGACGAGGCCGAGGCCGTGGAGAAACCGCGGGGGCAGCGGACGCCCGCTAACGGGAAAATTCAGCACGGCGCGCTGCGTGGAGGCGCCATAGAGCGCCTCGTCGGGCACCGGCATCTCGCCCATCGAATCGCGTTCGGTTCGCATGATGGGGCGACGGTAGGCGCGACGCCGCCCGGGCGCAAGGGGAGCGTGGGCCGAGCGGCGAAGGCTACGCGGGCGCGGAGGGAAAATAAAAAAGGCCGTCTCGAGACCGGCCTTGGTTTGTCGCGTGCGTGGCGCTCAGAATTTGAGCGAGACGCGGTCGGCTTTCACGCCGACGCGGTTCCAGCCGCCGGAGATCTCGGTGTCGCCGAGGCGACGGGCGAGACGTTCACGGACGACTTCTGGCGCGGTGGGATCCTGCGTGAACTGCCGGTCGGCAAGGGTCGCGAGGAGGCGGTTGCGGCGCGAGGCGAGACCGCCGACGGCGGTCATCTGCACGGCGTGCACGGCGGCGTCCTGAAGGCTGAGACCACTTTCGCTCAGACGCGGGCCGGAGAGGGAATTCACCAGCTCGGGATCGGTCTCCTCAAGGCGGGCGAGGTTGGCGGCCATGGCGCGGGCGGAGGGGGATTCCTCGAGCGGGCGGGCGTTCCACGGCAGGAGTTCGCCGGCCTGCGGGGGAAGTTGAGCGGAGAGCGGGGATTCGGCGACGGCGGCGACCGCGGTGCGATCGTCGATCGCGGGCACTTCGGCGTCGGCGAGGATCGGTTCAACCTCTTCGCTGGCGGCCACGGAGGCGGTCTCGATCCGCGGCGCAGCCGGGGCGACTTGGCGGGCGGCGGGCGCGGTGGCAAAATCGACTTCGCCCAGCTCGACATGATCGGGCGAGTAATTGCGGACGGAGACGAAGGTGAAGGTCAGCACCGCAGCGGCGCCGATGGGCAGGTAGGCGCGGCGGGCGAAAAGGTGCGGGAGTTCCTGCCACCACGCGCGACGTTGGACGAGGGCGGCGAGCTGCTTCTGCCGAAGCTCGGCGTCGAACTTGGTCCAGAACTCGGCGTCCGGACGCTCGGCGCGCTTCAGCTGGAGAAGCTGCTCGAGGGTGACGGGGGAACGTGGATCGGGGTGCGGCATGAGCGGTGGTTTCAGCGGAGATATTTGCCTAATTCGCCTTGGAGGAACTGCTTCGCGTAATGCAGGCGCGAGCGCACGGTGCCTTCTGAGCACTCCATGATCTCGGCGATCTCGGCATGGCTGAGTCCATCAATCTCGAATAACGTGATGACTGTTCGATGCTTGATAGACAGTTTTTGCAGGGCCTCGTTCAATTTTTCCTGGAGCTCCCGCAAATAGGCGTCCCGGTCGGCGCCGGTTTTGTCGGTAAGGTCGGCGAGAATCTTTGAGGATGGGTCGTCTTCCTGAATCTTTTCGAGGGAGAAAAAAGTGCGCATCCTGTTCTTGCGCAAGTGGCTGAGCGTCGTGTTGACGGCGATCTTATAGAGCCAGGTGAAGAACGAGGCCTGGCCTTGGAAGCGGTTGATGGACTGGAAAGCCTTGATGAACGCGTCCTGCACGAGGTCGGCCGTGTCCTCGCGATTGGAGGTCAGATTGTAAACAACGCCGAAGAGGCGCTCGCGGTATTTGCGGATGAGCTGGTCGAAGGCCGCGACATCGCCGGCCTGCACCCGTTTGACGATGGCCAAATCCGTATCCGCCTCCTGCTGGCGCTCAGGGGAGGTCACGAGGGTCTTGGTGAAGACCTTCGAGATGTTCATGGAAGTGTCAGGCTGGCCGGCGCGCGGGGCCGGGGCAACGGCGTTTTACGGTTTGGACGCAGGAGAGTGAAGCGCCGCGAGCTGGCTTTTCAACAGGGCACTGAGCTGGAGGAGCAGATTCACAGGCGGTTGACCGGCGTGCGGGGCGAGGACGGCGGCGGCGCGGGCCAACTCCTCGTCCACGGCCGCGGCGACGCCGTCGGCGATCCCGAGCTGGCGCATGCGCTCGACGCCGGCGCTGAGCGGGAGCGGCTGGCGGCCCTGCAAGGCTGCGATCAACTCGGCGCGCTCGGCGGGGGCCAGTTTTTCGAGCAACAGCATGAGCGGGAGCGTGAGCTTGCCGCTGGCGAGGTCGGTGCCGAGCGTCTTGCCGATGGCCTTCTCCTCGCCGAGAAAATCCACGAGGTCGTCCTAGATCTGGTAGGCGATCCCGAGGTTCCGGCGTGAGTCGTTCGCCGGCTGCACGAAGGCGGCATCGTATCCCGCCACCCGCGCGCCGAGGAAACACGCGGCGCGGAAAAGCTCCGCCGTCTTCAGGTCGATCACGCGGTAGTAATCCGCGCGCGTCACGCCGAGGTCGCGCCGGTGCAGCGTCTGCATGATCTCGCCGGAGCAGACCTTGCGCGTCGACTCGGAGACAAGGCGGCAGACTTCCGTCGTGGGAAACTGCGCGGCGACATGCAGCGCCTGGGCGAAGAGCGCGTCGCCGAGGAGCACGGCCGCGTCGGGCCCGAACTCGCGCGTCGCGGTGCCGCGGTTCCGGCGCAGGTCGGCGCGGTCCATGATGTCGTCGTGCACGAGCGTGGCGAGGTGCACCATCTCGAGCACGCCGGCGGCGCGCACGAGCGCGTCGTCGACGGCGCCGTCGCCCTTCCAGCCCGCGAAGAACACGAGCGAGGGCCGCAGGCGCTTGCCCGTGCTCTCGAGGCAGTAGGCCGCCATGCTCCGGATCTCCGGCTCGAAGCTCGCGACCTGCTCCGCCATGAAGCGGTCGAGCGCGGCCATCTGCGGCGCGACGCGGCGGAAGACCTCGGCCGGATTGGGCGCGGCGGTGGCGGGAGTGGAGGACGGACCGGACATCGCCCCGCACGCTAGGCGCGACGGTCGGAAAGGCTAACAAAAACCTGCCGCCGCTCTTGCCATTCTCAGCGCGGTTGCTGTTCCGTTGCCGGCATGGGCAACGACTCCCCTCTCCTGCTGCTCGTCCTGCTCGGCGTGGCCAGCTACTTCGCGAAGCTCTGGGCCGACGACACGCACGCAACGATGGCCGGCACGCCGCCGCCGCGTCCGCTGCCGGGCACGACGCCCGCCGGCCGCG
>CAYYVB010000164.1:0-7250 GCA_964475035.1 uncultured Opitutaceae bacterium
TTGCCGTTGGAGGCGAGGATGGTGCGGATCGTGTCCGCCGTCTTCACCGGGATGGTCGATTTCTCGACGATGATCTTTGATCCGGTCGCGTGTTCGGCGATGGTGCGGGCGACCGACTCGATGAAGCGGAGGTCCGCGGCGCGGCCGGCGCCAACACCGTAGGTCTTCGTCGGCGTGTTGACCGCCACGAAGATGATGTCGGCGGTCTTGATGTTGCCGGCGACATCGGTGGAGAAATGCAGGTTGCGCCCGCGCGCCTGGCTGACGACGTCATCGAGGCCGGGCTCGTAGATGGGCAGGCGATCGCTGTTCCAGGCCGCGATGCGCGCGGCGTTCATGTCAACGACCGTAACCGTGATGTCAGGGCACTTCAGGGCGATCATCGCCATCGTGGGACCACCGACGTAACCGGCACCGATGCAGCAGATTTTCATAGACGTGGCGGCACGATGAAGCGCGCCGCCGGGGGCGGGCAATCCTGATGTTGGCCCGTCTGCCGGACCGCAGTGGGGCTAATGCCGGAGTTAAACGCCGACACTCAGGCGGACGTGAAGCGGCGGGCGACGTTGACCAACCGCTGACCCGCCACGCGCAGTTGGTCGGGCGAGAGCACGCCGTAACTGGCGCGGATCCAATTCCGCTCCGGCGCGTCGGCGAAGCACATGTCGCCCGGCACGTAAAGCACGCCCTCCTGCACGCAGGCACGGAAGAACTCACCATCCATCACCGTATCGATGTGCGCCGGGGCGTGGAGCCACAGATACATGCCACCGCGCGGCTCGTCCCAAGTCCAGCCAAGTTCCCGCAAGCCGCCGGCGACGAGCGCACCGTGCAGCGCGAGCATCTTCGCCTTGTAACCCTGCCGCACGCGCGGAAGGTGCGTCGCAAAACCGTCGCCGCGGATGACTTCCTCGAAGAGCGCCTGCGTGTAGTTGGCGGTGCCGAAATCATGCGTGCCCTTCGTCGCCAGCATTTGCGCCATCCAAGCCGGGTCGGAGCAATAAGCATAACCGACCTTCGCGCCGGTCGAGAACGGCTTGGTCAGCGTGGCGAGGTAGAGCTTAGGGAACGCCGCCCAAGCCTCGAGGCCGAGCACGCTGCGCGCAGGGTGCGGTTCGTCGTAGAACAACTCGCGGTAGGCGACGTCCTCGAGCTCCGGGACGACAAGCCCGTGCGCTTCAAGCGCACGGGCGAGCGCAATCTTGTCGTCCTCGGCGAGACAGCGACCCGAGGGATTCGAGAAATAACTGACGAGATAGACCGCTTTCAGGCGCGCGGCCTCACCGCTGGCCTTGAGTTCGCGCAGCAACTGATCAAGCCGTTCGACTTGCAGGCGGCCGCTTTCGTCGAAGGGCAGCGAGCGTGTGCGCGCGCCGAGCGCGGCGACCACGTCGATGAACGCGAAGTAGCTCGGCCGGTCGACGAGCACGAGGTCGCCCGGATCGCAGAGCGTCTGCACCGCGATGTAGAGCGCCTGTTGCGAGCCGTTGGTAACCATGAAACGCGACTCCATGCCTTCTTCCGGCAGCGTCGGTTCCCAGAAGCGGAGGCGCTCCGCGAGCAGACGGCGCAGTTCCGGTCGACCCTGCGGGTTGCCGTATTGGAGGAACTCCGGCTCGCCTTTCCGCGCCGCCAGCGCCTGCGCGGCCGCGGTGAACTCCGCCACGGGCAGCGTGGAGTTGTCGGTGAACCCGGCAGCAAGCGAAAGCAGGCGCGGATTTTCGAGCGCAGCCTTCATCAACCCGGCGACAGCCGGCAAACGCGCGCGGCGACCGAGGGCGGAATAGGCGGGAGAGGCGGAAGCGGGAACGGAAGAGGACATGGGAAAGTTTGGGGGCTGTGGCGGGAAAGCTGGAAAAGAAAAAGCCGGGCGAAACGCCCGGCTGCAATCATCGATGAGGAAGATGACAGGCTCAGGCCGGGCTGGGTGCCGGTGCGGCGGCACCGGCCGTATCGCTGGCCGAAGCGGGAGCTGAAGGCTTGGCGGCGTCCTTGGCGACGGGCTTGGTGGTGATCACCGGTGACTTGATCTCGCCGAGCTGGACGATCTCGAGGACGTGCTTGCCCTCGATGGTCTCGAATTCGAGGAGAGCCTGGGCGATTTTGTCGAGCGAGGCGCGGTGTTCGTTGATGATCTGCTGCGCGCGCTTGTATTCGCCGTTGAGGATGTCTGAAACCGCTTGGTCGATCTTTCGCGCGGTGTCCTCGCTCACGTGCTGGGAGCGCGTGATGTCACGGCCGAGGAAGACGGTGTCCTGGTTCTCACCGAGCGCGACGGGGCCGAGTTCGCTCATGCCATAGTCGCACACCATCGCGCGGGCGATGCGGGTGGCCTGCTTGATGTCGCCGTAGGCGCCGTTGGAGAAATCGCCGGTGACAAGTTCCTCAGCGATGCGGCCGCCCATCGCCATGCAGATCTGGTTCAACATGCGTTTCTTCGGCGAGGTAAGAATGTCCTTCGACGGGAGATAAGTCGTCGAGCCGAGGCTCTGGCCGCGCGGGATGATGGTGACCTTGTGGACCGGCATCGTGCCGTCGTCGAGGACGGCCTGGACGACGGCGTGGCCGGCCTCGTGCCAGGCGACGAGGCGTTTCTCGGCGTCGTCCATCACGCGGCGGCGGGAGAGGCCCCAAAGGACCTTGTCGCGCGCCTCGTCGATGTCGGTCATGTCGACCTTCTTCTTGTTGCGGCGAGCGGCCAAGAGCGCGCCTTCGTTGAGTAGGTTGGCCAGCTCCGCGCCGGAGAGACCGGGCGTGCCGCGCGCGATGACGGCAAGATCGACGTTGTCGGCGAGGGCGATCTTGCGGGCGTGGACGCGGAGGATCTGCTCGCGACCGTTGATGTCGGGCAGATCGATCGTCACCTGGCGGTCGAAACGGCCGGGGCGCAGGAGCGCGCTGTCGAGCACGTCGGGGCGGTTGGTCGCAGCGATGATGATGATGCCTTCCTGCGTGTCGAAGCCGTCCATCTCGACGAGGAGCGAGTTGAGCGTCTGCTCGCGCTCGTCGTTGCCGCCGCCCAGGCCCGCGCCGCGCTGCCGGCCGACGGCGTCGATTTCGTCGATGAAGATGAGGCAAGGCGCGTTCTTGCGGCCCTGCTCGAACATGTCGCGCACGCGGCTCGCGCCGACGCCGACGAACATTTCGACGAAGTCCGAGCCGCTGATGCTGAAGAACGGCACGTCGGCCTCGCCGGCGATGGCCTTGGCGAGGAGCGTCTTGCCGGTGCCCGGAGGGCCGACCATGAGGATGCCCTTCGGGATGCGGCCGCCGATCTTCTGGAACTTCTTCGGGTCCTTGAGGAACTCGACGACTTCGCTGACCTCCTCCTTGGCCTCATCGCAACCGGCGACATCGGCGAAGGTCAGGCGGTCCTTCTCGCGGGTGAGGAGCTTGGCGCGGCTCTTGCCGAAGCTCAGCGCGCCCTTGCCGGCGTTGCGGAGCTGGCGGACAAAGAGGAAATACAGCAGGCCGATAACGATGATGAACGGCAGGATGTTGTAGAGCAGCTGCGTCATCGCCGTCGTCGCGGGCTTTTCCACGAAGACCTGCGTCTTCTGGAGGCGCTCGAAATTCCCGTCGGTCAACCGGCCGCTGGCCGAAAACGTGCGGGTGAGCGTGCCCTCAAGCGTGCGCAGCGTGGGCTCGCGGACTTCACCGCTGACAATGTAGAAATCACGTCCGGCCGAGGCATCGGGCCGGATCGTGCCCTCGGCGATCTGTCCGGCGTCGGCCAGTTCGATCACCTGCTGGATCTTGATGTTGGCCGGTTGCGGCTGCTTGGACGGGTTGAAATAGAACAGCGCCACGATCGCCGCGATGATGGCCAGCCAGATGAGGAGAACCTTCGGCTGAAAACCCTCGGGGGGCAGATTCTTCAGCGGGCGTCGTTTCTTGTTATCGTCGGAGTCGGACATTCGATGGGTAGGACTGAACGGCAACCGTGATGGTTCCCTCTGGATAAGTCAAACGAAGGGCAGGAGGAATTTCGCCCCAATATCGGAACATCGTCAGCGCCGCTCGCAATTGAGCCGGCCGTCGCGCAACACCGCGAAATCACGCGCACCCAAGCTGAAACGCGTGTCACGTCCGCGCCGCAGGGCCTCAAGCAATTGCTCGAAACCGTGCCGCGAAAGATCAGTCTCCGCCCGCACCGCCCGCAGCCAGCGGTGCAGCGCGCGCCGCCACAACGCCATCGGCTTCCCGGCCAAACGAACGGCCAGCAGACACCGGCCGCGCGACGCGAACGGCGCGAGTTCGTCCAGCCAGGTTTCAAGCGCGACCTCGTCCTCCTCCAGCCGCTCGCGCGACAACGCCGCGCCGGCGACCGCGTCGCGGCCGGCGGACTCGACCCAAGCGGGCAGGATCGAGCGACGGATGCGGTTGCGGAAATGAAGTGGCGCGGCGTTCGTCGCGTCCTCGCGCCACGTCGCGCCGATGGCGCGCAGGGCGGCAACCAACTCCGACTTCGGAAACGTGAGCAACGGCCGCAGATAGGTGCGCCCGTCGGCGAATGCCTGGACCGGTCGCGGCGCGGCGAGTCCGCCGGTGCCGCTGCCGCGCGCGAGGCGCATCAGCATGGTCTCCGCGATGTCGTCCTGCTGGTGTGCCAGCCAGAGCAAGTTCGCGCGCCGACGCTTCATCTCGCGAGTGAAGAAATCATGCCGCGCCGTGCGCGCCTCCGCTTCGCTCGGCGACTTCACGCGCGCTCCCCTCGCCCACCGGCCGGCGGTAAACCTCACGCCGAGCGCGGCGCAGACACGCGCGCAATAACGTTCGTCGGCGTCCGCCACGCGGCCACGCAACCGGTGATTGAAATGCAACGCCACCAAGCTCGCCCGGCGCTCCGGGAAATGCGCCCACAGCAACAACAAGAGCGCCAGCGAATCGGCGCCGCCGGAGAATGCGACCGCCCAAGGCGCTGTGGCGCGCGAACGCAGCCCCCGCGCGAGCGCGGCGGGATGCAGCCGCGCCAGCGGCAACGCCGCGGCCAGCGCGAGCGCCTGCTTCTCTGCCGCGGAACTCCGGCGTGGCCGTTTCATGTCGGGAAATCGGCCGCGCGCGGGTGAACTCAGCGGAAGCTGAGGAATTCCTTGCCGAAATACGGCACGAGGGCGGCGGGGATCTTCACGCGGCCGTCGGCCTGCAGGTTGTTCTCGAGCAGCGCCGCCAGCACGCGCGGGACGGCGAGGCCGGAGCCGTTGAGCGTGTGCACGAGCTCGGGCTTGCCGGTCTCGGCGTTGCGGAAACGGATCTGCGCGCGGCGCGCCTGGAAGGCCTCGAAGTTCGAGCAGCTCGACACCTCGAGCCAGCGCTTCTGGCCGGCGGCCCAGACCTCGAGGTCGTATTTCTTCGACTGCGAGAAGCCAAGGTCGCCGCCGCACATCAGCAGCACGCGGTAAGGCAGCTCGAGCTTCTGGAGCAGGCGCTCGGCGTCCGCGCGGAGGAGTTCGAGCTCCTCGTAGCTGCGGCTCGGGTGGACCCACTTGAGCAGCTCGACCTTGTCGAACTGGTGGAGGCGGTTGAGCCCGCGCACGTCCTTGCCGTAGCTGCCCGCCTCGCGGCGGAAACAGGGCGTGTAGGCGCAGCGCTTGATCGGCAGCGCGGCCTCGTCGACAATCTCGTCGCGGAAGAAATTGGTCAGCGGCACCTCGGCCGTCGGCACGGCATAGAGGCGGTCGGGCGTCGTCTCATACATCTGCCCTTCCTTGTCGGGCAACTGACCGGTCGCAGTGGCGCTGGCGGCGTTGACGAAGATCGGCGGCGCGACCTCGACGTAGCCGGCCTTCACGTCCTCGTCCAAAAAGAACTGGAGCAGCGCGCGCACGATCTTCGCGCCGTCGCCGACGTAAAACGGGAAACCCGCGCCCGTGACTTTTGCGCCGCGACCAAAGTCGAGCAGGTTCTCGAAACCCTTGATCTCCCAGTGCGGCTGCGCGTGCGCCGAGACGGCGGCGACGTCGCCGTGCGTGGCGTGGACGACGTTCTGCTCGGGCGTCTTGCCTTCGGGCACGGTGGCGTGCGGAAGGTTCGGGAGCGAAAGCATGGCGGCGTGCCACTTTTCCTCGAGACCCTTGAGGCCTTCCTCCTTGGCCTTCACCTCGGCGGAAACGGCCTTCATCTCCTGCACCTTGGCGAGGAACTCCGGCGAGCCCTTCTTCAGCGCGGCCATCTCGTTGTTGGCGGCCTTCTGCTTGGCGCGGAGCTGCTCGACCTCGCCCAGTTGCGCGCGCCACGACGCGTCCAGCGCGAGCACGGCGTCGAGGTCGACGTCGAGGTGCTTCTTGGCGATGGCCGCGCGCACGAGGTCCGGCGATTCACGGAGGAGTTTGGGATCGAGCATAGGAAACGGCAGATTGAAGGGTCCGGCGGCCCAATTGAAACAAAATCTTGGCGGCCCTTTGGCGCCCAGCCGAAGCGCCCCATGCCGCGTCGGCTCAGCGGGGTTGCGAGGCCATGAAGGCCTCGATGCGTCGGAAGCGCGCGAACACCTCCTTCGCGGACAGCAGCCGCAGGTCGCCGACGGGGGCCTGGATGGCGTGATTGGTCGCCGCCCCGAGCGGATACGGGCCGCGGACGCGAGGGTCGGTCGGACCGAAGATGCCGATGGTCTTCACACCCATCGCGGCGGAGAGGTGCATCGCGCCGCTCTCGTTCGAAATCACCCAATCGGCCGCACCGATGAGCGAGGTGAGCGACGTGAGACTGGTGTTGCCCGTGAGGTTGAGGAACGCGCCGTCGGGGAACGCCTCCTTGCAAGGCACGTAGTTGGTGCCGGCCCAGACGACCTTGCGGCCGGCCTCGCGGACGAGGAGGGCGGAGAGTTCGGAGAACCCGTTCCAGCGGCGCTCCTCGCGGCGAGTGTCGGGGAAGATGAGGATCGGGCGCAAGCCGCGGCGCGCGTCCATGAAACCGAGGTTGAGCTTCGCGGCGTCGCGGAACTCCAGCGGGCCCGCGAGCTTGGGCTCGGCGCCGAGCGCGGCGCAGAATTCGAGGAGCCGCTCGACCTGGTGCGCCGGATTCTGCGCCGGAGCACCCACCTTGATCGGATAGAACAATGGCGCGCCCTCGCGCGCGTCGGCGCGACCGATTTTTTTCTTCGCACGCGTGCGCTGGAGCATCAGCGCGGAACGCAGCAGGCCCTGCATGTCCCAGGCGACGTCGAATTCCTGCTCGCGCACCTCGCGCATCAACTGGAAGAAGCCGCGCACGCCGCCATGGCGGCGGAAGACATAGACCTGGTCGACCAC
>CAYYVB010000165.1:0-7229 GCA_964475035.1 uncultured Opitutaceae bacterium
CAGCAGGATCATCGCGAACGGCAGGGCCAGTTCGTATTGCAGCCACGTCAGCCCGCCGCCGGGCGCCAGCGCCACAAAGGCCGGGATGCCCAGGAACGAATTGGCCGACGACTGCGTCGCCATCGTCGAGAGCGACAGCGCCCACCACGGCAGCTTGCGACCGCCCACGTAGTAGTCCGACTCGTCGTGCTGGCCATGAGACAGCCACCAGCTGATGCCGACCATGCCGGCGAGATACAGAGTGATGACGATCCAGTCAGGCAGCGTCATGGTTGAGGCTGATGCAAACGCCCACGCCCACGCCGGGCGAGGAATAGTTTTCGCCGTGGTCCGTAAAGCAATGAACCCGGACGAGGAGTCCGGGCTCATGCAATCGGAGATGATGCGCAAACTCAGAGGCGCCAGCGCAGGCCGAAGCTGGCGGACCAGTCGCGGTATTCGTTGTAGACCGGGCGGAGCGAGGCGTCGCCGCGGTAGGCGCGGTCGGGCGCATCGGTCACGTTGCTGAACTCGCCATAGACTGACAGGTTCCACCACGGGAGCTGGTAGCTGGCGGTGAAATCGAGGACGCCGAGCGAATCGAGGTAGCGATCGAGGCGCGCATCGGCGTCGATGCCGTTGAAGTCGAGGTAGGAATCGCGCCAGTTGTAGGCGGCGCGGAGCTGCAGGCCGTGCTTCTGGTAGAACAGGCCCGCGTTGTAGGACTTCTCGACCTGGCCGAAGAGCGGCGTGGTGAGCGTCGCGCGGCCCGGCAGGCCGGTGTCGACCTCGGACTCGACCCACGTGAAGTTGGCGAACACGCCGAGGCCGTCGAAGGGCGCCGGGAGGAAACGCAGCGTGCGCTCGAAGTTCAGCTCGAGGCCGTAGACCTCGGCACCGTCGGCGTTGCGGAACTCCGAGATGCTGTAGGTCGCGGCCGGATCGCTCGCGCCGGGGATCGTGCTGCCGAGCGCGGAGGAGCCGAGGCGATAGACATTGTCCGACATGTCCTTGTAGAACGCGTTGGCAGAGAGCAGGCCGATCTGGCCGAGGTAGTATTCGATCGAGACGTCGAGGTTGGTCGAGCGCGTCGGGTCGAGGTCGGTGCGGCCGCGGGTGACGGTGCGCGCGGTGTTGTCGATCACCTCGGAGGGATTGAGCTGGCGGTAGGAGGCGCGGGCGAGCGTGCGGGTGAGCGCAGCGCGGAAGACGAGGTTGCGGTTGAAGTCGTAGCGCACGTGCACGCCGGGGAGGACGTCGAGGTAGTCGTTGCTCCGCGAGAGCGGCGTGGCGCCGCTGTAGAGCGAGCCGGCGACGATGGCGCGGTAGGTGTCGAACTCGACCTGCGTGTATTCGGCGCGCAGGCCGCCGAGGAGAGTCCAGGCGCCGACGTTGGTCTGGGCGAGTGCGTAGAGCGAATGCACGTCCTCCGCGGCCTCGTAACTGCCGGCGAGCGAGCGGGCGGCGGAATCGGTGGCGCCGGCGGTGGTGTGCGCGAGGCTGCCGTTGGCGATCAGGCCGTCGATTACGCGGCGCGCGATGGCCGGATCGATGAAGAACCCGAAGGGATAACGGCCGTCCACCGAGCTCGCGGGGCCGTAGTTCACGGCGGCGACGCCCTGGCTGAGCTCGTTCTCGTCGAGGAACCACGAGATGGCCGAGGCGCCGGAGCGGAGACTGACGACGTTGGTGGTGCTGTCGTAGAAGCGGTCGACGGTGCGGAAGTCGCGCTGCTTCCAGCGGCCCTGCACGCCGACCTTCCAGAAACCGCGGCCGCCGAGGAAGTCGGCGTCGCGCTGCCAGTCGGCCTTGGCGACGAACTCGTCGTCGGTGATGAAGCGAGTGCCGAGGTCGACGGTGTCGAGGCGGAACTGCGCGGGGCTGAGGCGGTCGCGGCTGGTGGTGAAGCCGGGGAAATATGGGTCACCGTTCGCGCCGAGATGGTATTGGTTGTCGCCGAAGCCGCTGCGGAAGGTCAGCCAGAGGTCCTTGTTAGGATCGCCGTCGAAGGAGCCGCGATTGAAACCGGTGAGCCAGGTCAGGCGGCCGTCACCGCGGTCGTGTTCGCCGTCGATGGAGAAGTTGAGGAGCTCCTGATTCTCGTAGAAGTCGCGCACCTGGCGGAAGAGGCGGTTGTCGGAGGTGAAGCGCGTGATGGTGTCGCCCGTCATCTCGATCGGGGCGGCGGTGCGCCAGAACTGGTAGTCGGTGTCGTAACGGATATCCTGCAGCTGGCGGCCGCGGCGGGAGTCGCGCAGCGTGTAGCTGGCGTTGAACTTCACGCGGTCGTCCGCGGTCGGGCGGTAGTCGACGGCGAGCGTGAGGCCGTCCTGATCGATCTGGTCGAAGAACTCCTGGAGGAACAGGCCGGTGGGGACGAGCTTGCCGGCGTAGGCGGCGCCGCCGGCGAGGTTGGCGGAGTTGCTCACGGTGGCCCAGCTGCGGGTGTCGACGCTCTGCGAGGCGTAGGGCGTGGAGCGGGAATTGAGCGTCAGCGCGAAGGCCCACTTCTTCGCCTCGTCGAGGAAGTCGCCGTAGGTGGCGCTGAACTCGTGGCCCTGTGAGTCGAGGTAGAAGCCCGCGCCGTAGTCGGCGATGAGGGCGTTGTGGCTGAGGCCGGCCTCGAGCGAGGCGAAGCGGCCGTCGCGGTCGAAGGCGCTGCGGGTGCGGATGGAGATGGAGCCGCCGATCGCATCGGCGTCCTGGTCGGGGCGGATGGCCTTGGAGACCTCGATCGTCTCGGCGCTCTTGGCGGAGACGACGTCGAGCGGCACGGAGCGGCTGGCGCCGTCGAAATTCGAGACGGTGACGCGCACGCCGTTGAGGGAGACGGCGTTGAAGTCGGCGTTCATGCCGCGGATCGTGACGTAGCGGCCCTCGCCCTGGCCCTGGCCGCGCTCGATCGTGATGCCGGGCAGGCGGCGCGTGGCGTCGGCGATGGACTTGTCGGGGAACTGGCCGAACGCGTCCGCGGCGATGAGATTGGAGATGTTCTGGTTGGCCTTCTGCTGATTGAGCGCGCGGGCCTGGCCCTCGACGATGCCCTCGACCTTGAAGGCCTCGAGGCGGAGCACCTCGCCGCCGAGCGCGATGTCGGCCGTGGCGGCGGCGCCGGCGGTGACTTCGACGGTGATCGCTTGCGCCTCGTAGCCGAGATAGCTGGCGCGGATTTCCTGCGCGCCGGCCGGCACGCCGCGGAGGGTGAACGTGCCGTCGCGGGCCGTGGTGGTGCGGGCGTCGCCGACGGAAACCTCCGCGGCGTTGAGGCTGACCTTGGTGGTGGCGTCGAACACGCGACCCGTGATCGTGCCCGTGCCGCCGGTCTGGGCGGTAAGCGGGGCGGCGAGCAGAACGAGCGCGGAGACTGCGGCGCCGAGCAGGCGGCGCAGAGGAGCGGGGATGAATTGCATGGTGAGGCGAGGACGAGGTCCCGAGGTTGCGGGAGTGCGCGCATCGTAACAGGCGGCGGCCCGCGCGTCTCTACAACCAAGGTTGTAATTCGCCCGACCCGCGCCTTTGCTCCGCGCGATGTCCCGCCCGCGCCGTGCCTCCGCCCTCCGCCCCGCGCCGTCCGCCCCGGCCGGGCCGGGCCTGCTGGAACGGTTGCATGCGCCGCTGCTGGCCCTGCACGCGGCGCTGGAGGTCGAGGCGCTCTGGCGCGCGACCGAGCAATTGCTCCGCGCCGCCGTCGCGCCGCACCGGGTGACGCTGTTCCTCGGCCACATCGGCATGGGCGAGGCGCGCGTCGTCTTCACCGACCCGCCGATCCCCGACGCCGCGCGCTGGTATGCGGAACGGGGCAAGGAAAACCCTTTCAGCCCCTTCATCGCGGCGAACCGCGGCCTGCGGCACTACCGCTTCGAAGACGTCGTGCCGCCGGCGGCCTTCCGCCGCTCGGAGTTCTACCGGCGCTTCGCCGAGCCCGAGGGCTGGGACAAGGGGCTGTCCTTCCTCTACTGGCAGCGCGGCGAGGTGAAGGCGATGTTCAGCGTCTATCGCACGCCGCGGCAGCCGGCGTTCGACGCGGCCGAACTCGCGACGCTCGATTATATCTATCCGTTCATCGGCACCGCGATCGACCGCGTGCGGCTGCTGCATTCGGAGCGCCTCGCGCGCCGCGGCCTCGAGGAGTTCAACAAGCGCCTGCCCGTGGGCCTGATCACGCTCGATTGGGACCTGCGCGTGGTCTTCGCCAACACCGAGGGCCTCAACGCCTGCGCGCAATGGAACCTCGGCCCTGCCGGCGCCCGCATCTACAAGAGCCGCGACTGCTTCGCGCTGCCGCCGGACGTCCTCGCTGCCACCCGCCGCCTCCGCACCGAGATCGAACGCCGCAACCCGAAGGACCTGCAGGCGCAGATCGGCGACGTCACCCAGGTCGCCCACGCGCGCCAGCCGGGCTTCGTCGCCACGGTCTCGGTCTCGAACAACCCGTCGCACGCGCTGGCCAAGCCGCGCTTCCTCGTCGTCTTCGACACCTGGCGCGCCGCCGCCCAAACCGGCGCCGCCGCGCCGGCCCGCCGCCCCTTGCCCGCCGCGCTGCGCGAACTCACGCCGCGCGAACGCGAGATCGCCCTGCTCGTCGCCGAGGGCCACTCCAACGCCGAGATCGCCGCCGCGCTGTCGAAGAGCGTCCTCACGATCAAGACGCAGCTCAACGCCGTCTTCCGCAAACTCGGCCTCCGGCGCCGCGCGCAGCTCATGGCCCTCCTGCGCTGAGTCCGTCCGCGCACCTACAACCAAGGTGGTAATCGCCGCCGACAGGCCGGTTTCCCGTGGCCAAAACGGCGCCGCGACGCGAAGTTATCCGCGCCCATGTTGCGTGTCCTGACCACCCTCTGCGCCCTCTTGCTGCCGGCGTCGCCCGTGCGCGCAACGGAGACATGGACCTATTTCCTCACCGGCGACGCGGCCGACGCGACGCCGGTCCGCACCGAGGGCGGGCTGTTGCTCGCGGGCGGCGGCGGCTTCGCCGATGCGGCGATGCGCTGGTTCATCGCCCAAGCCGGCGGCGGCGACCTCGTCGTGCTGCGCGCCTCGGGCGCGGACGGTTATCACGACTACCTGCACCGCGAGCTCGGCGGCGTCGATTCGGTCGAGACGCTGCTCTTTCACGCCCGCGCGGCCGCCAGCGATCCGCGCGTGCTGGCGATCGTCGCACGCGCCGAGGGCATCATCCTCGCCGGCGGCGATCAGGCGCGCTACGTCGAGCTGTGGGGCGGCACGCCTTTGGCTGCGGCGCTCGACGCCCACGTGCGCGCGGGCCGCCCGCTGGCCGGCACGAGCGCGGGCCTCGCCGTGATGGGGGAGTTCATCTTCTCGGCGCGGGAACCCGGGAGCCTTACCTCGCCGCTGGCGTTGCGCGACCCCTTCGACCCGCAGGTCACGCTCGAGACCGACTTCCTCCACCTCGCGTTGCTGCGCGGCGTCATCACCGACAGCCATTTCGCGGAACGCGCGCGCCTCGGCCGCTCGCTGGTCTTCCTCGCCCGGCTCCGCGCGGAGCACGCCCGCCCGGACCTGGTCGGCCTCGGCGTGGACGAACGCACGGCGCTCGCCGTCGCGGCCGACGGCACGGCGCGGGTGCACAGCGCGACGCCCGAGGGTTCAGTGTGGTTGCTGCAGGCTGCGGCGCCGGCGGACAACCTCGCACCAGGTCAGCCGCTGACGTGGCGCGACGTGCACGTCACGAGACTGTCCGACTGCGCAACGCTCGACCTCCCCGCTCGCCGAATCACGTCGCCCGCGCCGGTTTTTTCCGTTTCCGTCGACGACGGACAGCTCTCCCCTCTGCCATGAGTCTGCCTCCCTCCATCGCCGCCCTCGCCGGGCGCACCTGTGAACTCGCCGCGCTCCTCGAGCAGTGGTGCAACGTCAACTCCGGCTCCGGCCACGGCGCCGGCCTGACGCGCATGCGCGGCCTGCTGCGCGCGGAGTTCGCCCGGCACTTCCCGGCCGCGGTCATCACCGAGCCCGCCGCCGAATCGCCCGGCAACAATCCGCCCGGCGCGTCGGCCCTCAGCGTGCGCCTGCGGCCCGAGGCGCCGGTGCAACTCCTCCTCAGCGGCCACTACGACACCGTCTATGAGGAGAACGACCCGTTCCAGACCTGCCGCTGGCTTGATGCCGGGACGTTGAACGGTCCCGGCGTTGCAGACATGAAGGGCGGCATCGTCACGCTGCTCGCGGCGTTGCAGGCCTTCGAACAGACTCCGCACGCCGCGCGCGTGGGGTGGGAAGTTTTGCTCACACCCGACGAGGAGACCGGATCGCACGGCAGCGCCCCGCTGTTCACCGCCGCTGCGGCGCGCCACCAGTTCGCCCTGATCTTCGAACCCGCCCGCGCCAACGGCGATGCCGTGCACTCGCGCAAGGGCACGGGCAACCTCGTCATCACCTGCCGCGGCCGCGCCGCGCACGCCGCCAAGGTCCCGAACGACGGGCGCAACGCCATCGTCGCCCTCGCCGAATACCTCGTCGCCGTCGCGCGCATCCCCGCGGAGATGCCGGGGGTGCTCGTCAACGTCGGCCACATCCGCGGCGGCGGCGCGGCGACGAACGTCGTGCCGGATTTCGCGGAATCGATCATCGACGTGCGCATCACGAAGGTCGCCGACCGCGAGCCGTTGCTCGCGCGCTTCCAGGCGCTGGCGGAGCCGATCAACGCGCGCGACGGGCTGAGGCTCGAGATCGGCGGCGGTTTCAACCGTCCGCCGAAGGAATGTCTGCCGCAAGAAGAGAAGGTCTTCGCCGCGTGGCAGCAGGCCCGCGCCGACCTCGGGTTGCCGGCCTTCTCCTGGATCCACGCGGGCGGCGGCTCCGACGGCAACCTGCTCACCGTCGCCGGCCTGCCGAACCTCGACGGCATCGGGCCCGTCGGCGACCACCTCCATAGCAACCGCGAATACTGCCTGGTCGGCACGATCCCGCAGCGCGCCCAGATCGCGGCGCTGTTCCTCCACCGCGTCGCGAGCGGCGAGTTCACGCTGCCCGCCAAGGGGTGAGCGCCCTGTAACTCGCCTCGCGTTCAACCGCCGCTCCGCCAGCCTTTCCACATGTTCGTCCTCCGTCCCATCCGCGAATCCGACCTGCCCCGGCTCGTCTCCCTCGCCCAAGCCACGGGCGGCGGACTGACGACGTTGCCGCCGAACGAGGAATTCCTCGAGGAGCGCATCCGCGGCTCTTTGCAGGCCTTCCATCCGAAGGTGCGCCGGCCGGGCGGCGAATTCTATCTCTTCGGCCTCGAGGAG
>CAYYVB010000166.1:0-1366 GCA_964475035.1 uncultured Opitutaceae bacterium
CCCTCGCCCTGGTCGCGATAGAGCGAGATGCCCGGGATGCGTTGCACCGCCTCGGCGGCGTTCTGGTCGGGGAAGTTGCCGATTTCGTCCGAAGCGACGACGTTCCGCAGCGTGGCGGCGGCGCGCTGCCGGTTGATGGCGCGCGCGGTGCCGACGACCGAGCCCTGGATGACGAACTTCTCCAGCCGCACGAGGTCGGAATTGAAGACACCGTCGAGGCGCGTCGTCACGCCCGGAGCGACCGTCACTTCCAGCTGCAGCGGCTCGTAGCCGACATAGCTGATCTCGGCGCGGGCGGCGCCGGCGGGGACATTGAGGAGCGCGTAATCGCCCGCGGCATTGGTGAAGGTCTCGCGGCCCGCGAGGCTGATGCGGGCGCCGGCGAGGGCGAGTTGCGTCGAGGCGTCCGTGACCCGGCCGGTAACGGTGCCGGTTTCCTGGGCGAACGAGGGAACCAGCAGCGAGGCGCAGAGGATGACGAGGATGAGGAGGCGAAGCGGGAAGCTCATAGGGAGGTTAGGCGGCGGACGTGACCGTGCCGACCGACCGTCGTCAACGAGCGACCCGTGGTGTCGCCGAGATGTTACCAGCGCGAAACCCGACCGTCACATACGTGACGAAAAACCGGGTTTGCGCGGCATCGGCGGGCGTGCTGCCCTCGCATCATGCCGCTCACCAAAGCCGAGATCGCCCGCCTCCGCTCGCTGCAGGAAAAGAAGCACCGCGAGGCGCTCGGGCTGTTCGTCGTGGAAGGCGAAAAGGTCGTGGGCGAATTGCTCGCCACGAATTTTCCGTTCGCGGAAATTTATGCGACGGAGGATTGGCGCGGCGGCGCGGAACGGCGCGGAGCGGAGTCCGAGCCCTACCAAGTCGTGTCGGCGGCGGAGATGGAGCGCATCAGCCACTTTCCCACGCCTTCGCCGGTGCTGGCGGTCGGACGGATCGTGCGCCGGCCGCTCGCGGCCGGCGCGCTGGATCGCGGGCTGACCCTCGCGCTCGACGGCATCCAGGACCCCGGCAACGTCGGCACACTGCTGCGCATCGCGGATTGGTTCGCGTTCGACCGCATCGTGCTGTCGCCGGATTGCGCGGACCTGTTCGCGCAAAAGGTGATCAATGCCTCGATGGGATCGTTTGTGCGCGTCGTCGCGCACACCGCGCCGCTGGCGGAGGCGCTGGCCGGATGCACGGCGCCCGTGCTCGGCTGCGACCTCGCGGGCGACGACGTGCATGCACTCACGCCGTTGCGCGACGCCGTGGTGGTGATCGGCAGCGAGGGGCGCGGACTTTCGTCGGCCGTCGCGGCGCGTGTGACCCGGCGCGTGACCATCCCGAAATTCGGCGGCGCGGAATCCCTCAACGCCGC
>CAYYVB010000166.1:1466-7211 GCA_964475035.1 uncultured Opitutaceae bacterium
TCGAGGATGCGCAGCATGCCGATCTTGTAGGAGCAGGCCTGCCCGGGCCACACGATGTAGCGATTGGTCTCGGTGAAGATGTCGCGCTCGGGGAACGGGGAGTTCGCGCGCAGCCACTGCATCGTCTGCTCGCGCGTCCATCTCTGCGCATGGATGCCGGTGTCGACCACCAGGCGCGCGGCGCGGAGGAGTTCGGACGAGAGGCGGCCGAAGTCCATGTAGGGGTCGGTGAAGAAACCGAACTCCTTCGGGAAATATTCCGTGTAAAGCGCCCAGCCCTCGACGTAGGCGGTGTTGCCGCCATAGCGGCGGAAACGCGGGATGCCCTCGAGTTCCTGCGCGATGGCGATCTGCATGTGGTGGCCCGGGATGGCCTCGTGGTAGGCGAGCGACTCCATCTCGTAGATCGGGAGACCCTTCATCTCGAAGGTGTTCACGTAATACACGCCGGGGCGCGAACCGTCGGGCGACGGCTGCTCGTAAAACGCCGCGGGGCTGCCTTCCTCGCGGAACGGCTCGACCTTGCGCAGTTCGAGCGGGGCCTGCGGGAGGATGCCGAAGAACTCGGGCAGGCGCGCGCGCATGGCGTCGATGAAGCCCGTCGCGCGGTCGAGATAGGCCTGTTTTCCCTCGGGCGTGTTCGGATAGTAATACTGCGGCGACTCGCGCAGGTGGACGAAGAACTCCTGCAGCGTGCCGGTGAAGCCGACCTGGTCCTTGATCGCCGTCATCTCGGCGTGGATCCGCGCGACTTCGCGCAGACCGATCCGGTGGATCTCGTCGGCGCTGAGGTCGGTCGTCGTGAAACCGCGCAACTCGTAGTCGTAATACTCGCGGCCGTGCGGGAATTTCCACGCGCCGTCGTCGGCCGTCGCGATCTTCTCCTGCGCCTCGAGCACGGCGATGAGTTTTTCGTAGGCGGGCTGGACGCTGTCGACCAGCGCCGCGCGGGCGTAGCTCTTTAGGTCGGCCTTGGTGTATTCGTCCGCGTCGGCAATCTGGGCGAACTTCGTCTCGACGTCCTGCCAGAGGGCGCTCTTGCCCTCCGAAAGATCGAAGGGTTCGCCACGGAGGACGGTGCGGCAGGCCTCGATGACGATCGGGAAGACGAACTGCGGCGGCAGGATGCCCTTGGCTTCGCGCTCCTTCACGCCGGCGATGACCTGGTCGAACAACGCGGGTATGGCGCGCAGACGATCGATGTAGGCGCGGGCTTCCGCGACATTGGCGACGGTGTGGAAGTTGATCAGGAAGCCCGGCACCTGCGCGTGCAGGCCGGACATCTGGTTGAGCGGGTAGTTGTGGTGCCGCCAGCGCCAGCCCTCGACGCCGCGCTCCACCGCACTGACGAACATCCGGTAGCTCACCTTCGCCTGCTCATCGAGCGCGTCGAACGCGATCGTGCTCTTCAACTCCGCGAGTTGCTGCAGGCTGAGCGTGAGATCGGCGAGCGCCTTGGCCTCGGAGAGGTCGTCCCATTTGTCGTAGTCGGTCTTCAAACCGAGCTGCGTCATGGTCATGGGGCTGCGCGCGACCGTCTCGTCGAAGACGCGTTCGAAAAACGCGTTGGCCTTGGCGGACTCCGCCGCGATTTGCTCGGGCGTGAACGTGCGCGCGCCGACGACGGGGACGAGGAGCAGCGCGCCCAGCGCCGCCAGGAAAGCATGAGGGGGAAGCTTCATACGGGAACCGGCAGCATGCGCGCGCGCGCGCACTTCGGCAAGCCACACGAGGCGAACGGACGCGATGCCGCGGCCCACGGGACGTGGCTCGGGCCGGTTGAAGCCGCCCCTGCTCAATGCCGCCAGGCGTCGCGCGAGTCCTGGACCAAGGTCTGCAACACGTCGAAGCGCACCTCGCCGTAATTGAGCGCGAAACGAAGCCGGCCCTCGCGGAAGATCCACGTCGTCGGGATCCAGGTGACGGGGAGGCCAAGGAAGGTGTTGAGGCGGTCGGCCTGCGCGCGCGAGGGATTAGGGTGCGTGAGGAGGAGCAGATTGGCCTGCCCGCCGAGCGCGCCGTCGCGCAGGCGCGGGACTGGGTCCTCGTCGCGGTGCCAGATGTTGAGGAAGACGAATTTCACGTCCGGGTTCGCGCCGATGAACTTCGCCCAGCCGTCGGGTGTCATCTCGGCGCGGCAATTCGGGCACCACGGCGCCCAGAAATGCACGATCGTCACCTGCGGGCCGGCGACGATCTCGGCGACCTGCGCCTCGACCGGATCGCTCGCGGGCGGCGTTTGCGCGAGTGCAGCGGGCGGCGCGAGCAGCGCCGTCGCGAGGAGCACGTGGCAGAGGAGGAAGGAACGGAGTTTCATGCGGGAAAGGGAGTCGGGTTGAGGCTGGAGTCCGGCGCGGCGCGGGGGCGCTCCCTTCACAGCCACGTGGAAATTTCCTCCAGCGGTTTCTTGCGCAGGGCAAGGGCGGGCACTTGCGCGTCGTCCGCGGGATAACCGGTGACAAGGAGGAGGAACGGCTTGTCGGTCGGCGGGCGGCCGCAGAGTTCGTTGAGAAAGGCCATCGGGCTCGGGGTGTGCGTGAGCGTGGCGAGCCCCGCGTGATGCAGCGCCGCCAGGAGGAAGCCGCAGGCGATGCCGGTGGATTCCTTCGGATAATACGTCTGACGTTTCGTGCCGTCGGCGGTGGTGAGGCTGTGACACGCGAAGACGGCGATCAGCCAGGGCGCGGTTTCAAGGAACGGCTTGTCGGGGCCGGTGCCGAGCGGCGCCAGCGCCTGCAGCCATTCGTCGGGCGCGCGGCCGGCATAGAACGCGCGTTCCTCCGCCTCGGCGGCCGCGCGGATGCGGCGCTTGAGTTCCGGCGAGCCTATGACGGCGAAGTGCCAGGGCTGGAGGTTGGCGCCATTCGGCGCCGTGCCGGCGGCGCGCAGGCAGTCGGCGATGATTTCTCGCGGCACGGGGCGCGGGGAGAAATCGCGCACGGTGCGGCGCGTGCGGATCGCGGCGTGAAACTCGCGCGCGCGACGGAGCATTTCCTCCTCGGGCAGCGGGGCGAACGGCAGGGGGACGAAGCTCATGGGGATGAGAGCCGCGAGCGTGCGCGGCATTCCACTAAAAGGCACGTCACTTCCACGCATCAGGTTCCCTTGAATCGCCGCGGGAGGTTGTAATTTCGTGCCTGTCGGAACGCAGTTAGTGTCTAATTCAATCACTCCCCCATCCACCATGAACGAAAAAATCACCGTCCGCGGCATCCACCTCTCGCTCACCCCCGCCCTCACGCAGATCATCCACGAAAAGGCCGAACGGCTGCTGCGCCACAATTCGCACATCATCCGCATCCGCTTCGACCTCGAGTTCAGCGACACGAAGGCGCCGGAACAGCGGTTCACGGCGAAAGCGCAGGTGGAAATCGACGGACCGGACCTGATCGCCTCGGCGGTCTCGGAGGACGGCTACAAGTCGGTCGATCTGCTGGTCGACAAGCTCGACAAGCTCCTGCGCGAGCGCCACGCCAAGCGCGTGCACGCGCGCAACGAGGAGCGCAACCAGGCGCCCGACGTGTTGCACGGCAAACACTGAGCGGTCGCGCTAGCGCGCTCCCGCCCCGATCAGCGAAGCCCCGCCGCGTGCGGGGCTTTTTTCGTCCCGTCTCGTCAGCCCTTCTTCCGCGCCGGCGAGAAGAAAAGCCACAGCGCCACCGCGATCACGGCATAGGGCCAGTATTCGCCCGCGAAACGCCACAGTTCGCGCTGGTCCCGCCACCAGTCGCGCTGGTGCGGTGCGGTCAGAACCATCAGGCCGGCAAACGCCAGCCCCGCCGCCGGCCACAGCGGCCATGCGACGCGGGTGCGCCCAAGCAGGAGGCGGTTCAGCGCCGCGATGAGCAAAAAACCGCCCGCCAGTCCGAAAAGCGTCGCCGACGGTCCCAACGCCGGGATGAGCCCCAGCCCGATACCCAGCCCGCTCAACACGCCGCCCGGCACCAGCAAACCGGGCGAACGCACCAGCGAGGCCCAGACGAGAAACGCCACGCCCATCGGCAGCAAAATGCCGCCGCGCCACGACCAGGGAAAGTGCGGCGCCAGCAACGCCAGGCCCGCCACGGTCAGAAGCACCATCGCCGCAACGCGCCGCCCGCGGCGGGGATCGACGGAGGAAGTCTCGGCGGAATCAGTCTCGGGAGAGTTCATGGGGCCAAGATAACAAATCCTCCGTCCGCGCGCCTGTGCCGGAGGTCATGCCCGGGGTCATGGTCGCGCGCGGCGACCGTTCACCCGACCCAGCGCAACCCGAGCTGCAGCCAGAACGGGATCGTGAACAGCGCGAGCGCCGTCGTCACGAGCACGATCTGCACCGCCGTCAGCGGCTGCCCGCCGTAGAGCCGCGCGATGATGATCGAAATCACGGCCGTCGGCATCGCGCCTTGCACGACGATGACTCGCTTCAATTCCACCGACACCGGCGCCACCTTCGCCACGAGGAGAAACACCAGCGGCAAAATCGCGACCCGCACGAGGCAGGCGCCGAGGCCGATGCGCGGCGCCCATAACTTGCCCGGATCGCCGAGGTGCGGCTGCACGCTCACGCCGGTCATGATGAGCCCAAGCGGGATCGCACATGCGCCGAGGAGCTTCACGCCCGTCCAGACCGCTCCCGGCACCAGCGGACTCCAGCCGGCGAGATTCACCGTCAGCGCGAGGAGGAGCGCGAAGAGCGGGGCGTTGAGCAATCGCCGCCAGCCGTCGCGCAACGACAGACCGCTCACCACCAGCACGCCGCCCGTCCAGATCGCGGCCTCGACACCCATGTTGTGCACCAGCAGCAGACCGCGGCTCTCCGGGCCGAACAGCGCGGCCATGATCGGCAGCGGCAGGTAACCGTAGTTGGCGATCCCGACCGTCAGCGCGAAGGTCCGCAACCCCGTGCCGACGTGGAGGCCGATGAGCCGCCCGACACCATACGCCGTGGCGATGCCGAGCAACGTGAGCCCGAAGCCCGCGAGCGGCGCGTAGAGCACATTGCCCTGCTCGCGCAGCGCCGGGTTGCCCGCGACCGACTCGAAGATGAGGCACGGCGTGAGCACCTTGATGACGAGGTTGAACAGGCTTTCCTCCGCCTGCTCCCTCACCCACCCCGCATGCCGCAACCCCGCGCCCAGCGCGACAATCGCGAACACCGGCAGCACGATCAGGAAGAGTTGTGCGTAAGTGGTCATGTCGCGGAGGGAGCGAATCCTGAGTTCACAGGACCGACGCCTGCGACTCAACCGCGCAATCCGTCAAGTTCACCTCTCGTCCCCAATTCAAAGCGGCGCGCCCGTCCGTGCGGCGCGGTAGGCCTCATAGTCCGGCACGCGGCGCTCGTAAGGTGCGCTCATCAGCGGTGAAGAAATGAGGAAGTCCGCCGTCGCACGGTCGCAGGCCGTCGGCACGTTCCACACCGTGGCCATGCGCAGCAGCGCCTTCACGTCCGGGTCGTGCGGCTGCGCCTCGAGCGGGTCCCAGAAGAAGATCAGGAAATCGATCTTCCCCTCGACGATCAGCGCGCCGACCTGCTGGTCGCCGCCGAGCGGGCCGCTGAGGAGCTTGTTCACGGTCCGGCCGAGCACCGGTTCCAGCAGCGATCCCGTCGTGCCCGTGGCCCAGAGCTCGTGCTCGAGCAACGTGCCGCGGTTGAATTTCACCCACTCGAGCAGGTTGCTCTTCTGCGCGTCATGCGCGACCAGCGCGATGCGCTTCCGCGCCGCCATCATCTCCGTCTTGTAAACCATGGCGCGCAGTCTC
>CAYYVB010000167.1:0-7196 GCA_964475035.1 uncultured Opitutaceae bacterium
CATCCAGATCGTCGCGGACAACGATTTCGCCGTCTTTGCCGGCACGACGACCTCCATCACGCGCCTGATCTACCAGAACGGGGTGGGTTGGTCCCAGCAGATCGCGGCGGCGACCAGTTTCACTTTCGCCCTCGAGGCGGGGGAGGACACGTTCTACGTCGTCGCGATGGGCGGCGGCGGGCAGGAAAACATCAGCGGCAAGATCAACGGCGTGAATCTCGTCGCCGTGCACGATGGCGACAACACCGAGGGCTGGATGAGTTCCAACCTCGCGCCGTATCTCACCCAATATTCCTCGCGGCTCGGCGAAGTCTCGAGCGGCACCTATGTCGCCACGATCGAGGACGTGCAGGCCGCGTTGTCCGCGGTGTCGTGGTATCTGCCCACCATCGTCTCCGGGCAGACCGTGATTAACAACAACCCGCACTCCTACGACTCGGGCCGCGGCTATCAGGTGGGATTCGCCGTCGCGGACTCGACCGCGGTGTTCTTCCGCTTCAGCGCGGACAGTGTCGGTGTGCCGGTAATCCCGCTGACGCCCGTGCCGGAGCCGTCGACTTATGCGGTGTGGGCTGGAGTGTGCGCCCTCGCGCTGGCGATTGGGCGGCGGCATGGCGGCCGCCGCGAACGGCCGAAGGTCAGTCCACCAGGCAGGCCTTGAAGCCCTCGGTCAGGGCGGCGCGGTCGAGGTTCTTGCCGATGAAGACGAGGAGGTTCGTGCGATCCTCGTCGCGCTTCCACTCGCGGTCGAACTTCGCGTCGAAGAGCATGTGCACGCCTTGGAAGACGAGACGCTTGTTCGTGCCTTTGACGCAGAGCACGCCCTTCATGCGGTAGAGGTCGCCGCCCTTGGTCTGGAGGAGATTCGAGATCCAGTCGTTCAGCTTCTTGCCGTCGAGTGCGCCGGGCACGGTGATGCCGACGGAGGAGACCTGCTCGTCGTGCGAGTGCTCGTGGCGGAAGGTGCGGTCCCAGGCGTATTTCGTGAACGTGCCGTCGGGCAGATAGAAATGCGTGGGCACGTCGTGTGCGGTGAAGATCAGGTAGCGGCCGGCAGTCGCGATCGGCACGGTGAACTTGCCGTGTTCATGCGCGAGCTTGAGACGGTTAAGCTTGGCGCCGACCTCGAGGGCCTCGCCGGGGAGCTTGATCGCTTCCCAGTCGGAGAAGGTCTGCACGGCGGCGTTGATCGCGGCGGTGACGTCGGGCTCGGCGAAGGACTTCACGGGGACGACGGCGACGTCGAGTTCGTTATGGTTGTGGCCGCACTCGGGGCCGCACTCGTGGTCGTGTTCGCCGTGATGGTGATGGCCGTGGCCTTCGTGCGCCTCGGCGGGATCGTGGCCGATCTCGAGTGTGTGCACGCCGGGCTGCAGCTCGTAGCCGCCGGCCCACTCGAAGGGGTATTCCAACTCGAGGAATTGAGGGTCGACCTCGACGGCGCGCTCGAGGTTGAAGCCGCCGAGGTTGAGAATGTTCGTAATACGAACATCGGCGTTCACGCTGCGGTGGACCTTGGCGACGGCATTGATCGACTTGATGCGGCTTTCGAGCGCATTGAGTTCGTCGGCAGAAACGAGGTCGGTCTTGTTGAGGAGGATGACGTCGGCGAAGGCCACCTGTTTCACGGCCTCGGGCGAATCGTCGAGGTGGAGGAGGATGTGCTTGGCGTCGACGACGGTGACGATGCCGTCGAGGGTGAACTGCTCGCGCATCTCCGGGTCGGTGAAGAAGGTCTGGGCGACGGGCGCGGGGTTGGCGAGACCGGTCGTCTCGATGAGGATGGCGTCGAGGCGGTCCTTGCGCTTCATCAGCCGCGCGAGGATGCGCAGGAGGTCGCCGCGCACGGTGCAGCAGATGCAGCCGTTGTTCATCTCGAAGATTTCCTCGTCGCTCTGGATGACGAGCTGGTTGTCGACGCCGACTTCGCCGAACTCGTTTTCGATCACGGCGATCTTCTTGCCGTGCTGCTCGGTGAGGATGCGGTTGAGCAAAGTCGTTTTGCCGGCGCCGAGGAAGCCGGTGAGGACAGTGACGGGAATGGGAGCGGGCATGGCTGAAAGGGGAAGGTGGCGGTGTTTACGCGAGCCATCCAGCAAACGCGGCCAGCGGGGGTTTGCAAACCTTCGGGCGGCTGGTGTGTTGGCGGCATGAGCGAAGCATTGCCGCCCCTGCCCAGCGAACCGAAGCCGGGCCTTTATCGTCATTACAAGGGAAACACATACCGCGTGCTCGGGCTGGCGCGGCATTCCGAGACGCTCGAGCCGCTCGTCGTCTATCAGGCGCTCTACGGCGAGGGCGGCACCTGGGTGCGGCCGGCCGGGATGTGGGGTGAAGCCGTGCAAGCCGGCGGCCGCGCGCTCCCGCGCTTCAGCCGGATCGGCGATTGAGCGGCCCGCGGGAGGTCAGGGGATCGTGCGCAACTGGATGCTGTCCACCCGTTGCGCGCCGTCCGTATAGACATCCGAGATGATCACGACCTTGTCGCCGGAGCGCAGGCGACCCTGCTTCACGAGAGAGTCGATCCCGCGTTCGAGGGTCTTGATCGGGTCGCCGAACGGCTGGAGCAGGAAAGGCTCGACGGCGCGCACCATGCGCAGGTGGCGCAGCGTCTCCACGGAATCCGTGACCGCGAAAATCGGTGCGCGCGGCGGGCGGTGCGCGGCGAGTCCGGCGGCGGTGATGCCGCGGCGCGTGAAGCAGAGGATCGTGGAATTGGGCAGGTCGTTGGCCATGACCACGGCGGAACGGAGCAGCTTCAGGCGCTCGCCGGGCAGCATGATCGGCTCCTCCTGGGCCGTGGATTGTTCCTCTTCGATGCGGGAGGCGATGGTGGCGAGCACTTCCACGCATTCGAGCGGGTAGCGGCCGATCGTGGTCTCGCCGGAGAGCATCACGCAATCGGCGCGCTCGAAGACGGCGTTGGCGACGTCGGTGATCTCGGCGCGGGTGGGCATGGGTTGGCTGATCATCGATTCCAACATGTGCGTGGCGATGATGACCGGGCGGCCGATCGCCTGGCAGGTGCCGACGGCGCGCCGCTGGATGACGGGCAATTCCTGGAAGGGCACCTCGATGCCGAGATCGCCGCGGGCGACCATGAGCACATCCGTGGCGCGGATGATCTCGGTGAGATTGTCGATCGCGGACTGGTCCTCGATCTTTGCGACGATGCGCGCGTTGGAGCCGTGCTCCTTGAGGAAGGAGCGCAGTTTCAGCACGTCGGCAGCCTCGCGCACGAAGGAGAGTGCGACGAAATCGATGCCCTCGCTGATGCCGATGAGCGTGTCGGCGCGATCCTTTTCGGTGAAGGAAGGCAGGTTGACGTGCACGCCGGGGAGGTTGATGTGGCGGCGCGATTTCAATTCGCCGGGGGTGAGCACCCGGCAACGGATGTGGGCGTCGTTTTTATCCAACACTTCGAGGCGGATGAGGCCGTTGTCGACCAGCACGGTGTCGCCGACGCGGATGTCGTTGACGAGGTTGCGGTAGTTGACGTCGACGGAGCGGATCTCCTCGGAGCGGTCACGCTCGGCGTCGGGCTTGACGGTGAAGTCGAAAATCTCGCCCGCCTTGAGTTCGATCGGCAGGTCGACGTCGCCGGTGCGGATCTCGGGGCCCTTGATGTCCATCATGATCGCGACCTCGTGGCCGGCGGCCTGCGAGGCGGCGCGGATGCGGCGGATGATCGTGCGCGTCCAGTCATGGGAAGCGTGCGCCATGTTGAGGCGGACGACATCGACGCCGGCGCGGATGAGTTGCCCGAGCATTTCCTCGGACTCGGTGGCGGGACCGAGGGTGGCGATGATCTTGGTGCGGCGGAAGGGCGCGGGGGTCATGCGGGCGAACAAGCAATCGCCGCGCCGGGCGCGCCGCAAAGTCAAAAAGGGTCGCAGTTTCACGCCCCCGGGGGAGGGGCCGTGCACCGCGACAGACTTGCGGCTCAGAATTCGTAAGGGGCGCTGCCTTCGCCCGGGGGGACGACGGCGTAGGTGCAACGCAGGGTGGAGAGCGTCGGGGCGCAGGCGGCGGCGACGGCGTCGGGCGTGTTGCAGTCGCGGCTGAGGTGGGCGAAGAACACGTGGCGCAGGCGCGGGCTGGGGATGGCGGCGAGCAGGTCTCGGACGGCGTCGTTCGAGAGGTGGCCGTGCCGACCGTTGATCCGCTGTTTCACCGACCACGGGCGCTTTGCGTCGGCCTCGAGCAGGCGCGGGCAGTAGTTGGCCTCGACCACGAGAACGTCGACGTCGCGCAGGCGCTGCGCGATGTGCGCCGGGGCGTGGCCGAGATCGGTCAGCCAGGCGAGTGCGCGGCGCGGGGCGAAGAGGTCGCCCTCGTGGCCGTGTGCGATGACGAAGCCGACCGGGTCCTGCGCGTCGTGCGGGACGGCGAAGCTGCTCACCTCGAGGTCGCGGAAGCGAAACGACGCGCCCGTCTCGAAATGCTGCCAGCTCACGCGGTGCTTGAGGCTGCGTTGCAGGACCTGCGCCGTGCCGGCGTTGGCGAAGACGCGGATGTGTGGGTGCCGCGCGAGGCCGGAGAGGCCGGCGGCGTGGTCGCCGTGTTCGTGCGTGAGGAAGATCGCGTCGATGCGCTCGAGCGACTCGCCGGCGGCGGCGAGCAGCTCCTGGAGCCGGCGCGTGGAGAAGCCCGCGTCGACGAGCACGCGCGTGTCGTCGGTCTGGAGGAGCGCGGCGTTGCCGGCGCTGCCGCTGCCAAGGATGCGGAATCGGACGGGCATCGCGGAGATTGAGAAGCCGCGGAGCGTCCGCGCACAAGAACAATGCCGGACTTCTGCAAACTCCAAACGCCAAAGGTCCAAACGCCAAACCCGCGGACGCGGCCGGCCCCCGCGCTCGCCAGCTTTGGCGTTTGGGATTTGGCGTCTGGCGTTTTCCGGGCCGGTTCCTCCGGCCCGGCCCCGGTGGTTGACGCCGCGGGAAAACCGGATTGGCTCGTCCCTCCCATGCCTGCCCAGCCTTCCCGTTCCCGCTCCCGCGCGGCCCGCGCCGCCGCTCCGGCCGTGCGCCCGATGCGCGGGCAGGTGACGATCACGCGGCAGGTGCACTTCAACTCCGCGCACCGGCTCTACAACCCGACGAAGAGCCTCGCGTGGAACCAGAAGCAATACGGCCTCTGCACCAACCCGCACTGGCATGGCCACAACTACGTCCTCGAGGTCTCGCTCCGCGGCGAACCCGATCCGGTCACCGGCTACATCATGGACCTCGGCGAGCTGAAGCGCCTCCTCCACACCGTGATCGTCGACAAGTGCGACCACCGCAACCTGAACGACGAGGTCGACTTCCTCCGCGGCATCATCCCCTCGACCGAGAACCTCGTCATCGCGTTCTGGCACGAGCTCGAACCCCATCTCCGCCACCTGAAGCACGCGCGCCTGCACTGTGTCCGCCTCTACGAGACGCCGCGCAACTACGCCGAGTTTTTCGGTCCCTCCGCCTGACCGGCGGCATCCCCCGGTTATCGTCCCCCGTAGAAAAAACGACACCATGAGCAAAAAGAAGCCGATGTATCTCCACCGTTCCGCGGATGGGGCCGAGCCGCGGATCAAGCGCGGCTACGACAAGAAATTCCGCTCCACCGCGGCCTATCGCGCTTCGCTGCCCGACATGATGGAGGCCGCGCACGACGCCATCCAGGGCGCCAACGTCCCGATCCAGCAGGTCGGCATCCACAACTTCAAGCTGCCGCTGAAATACCGCACGAAGGCCGGCGAGATCCTCACGCTCGAGACCAGCGTCACCGGCACCGTGTCGCTCGAGGCCGAGCTCAAGGGCATCAACATGAGCCGCATCATGCGCACGTTCTACGACCACAAGGACGAGGTCACGACCGGCGAGTGGATGGGCAAGGTGCTGAAAAACTACCTGCGCAACATCGACAGCAAGGACGCGCGCCTGAAGATCGCGTTCTCCTACCCGATGCAGCGCGCGAGCCTGCGCAGCGGCCTCAGCGGCTATCAGTTCTACAACGTCGCCTTCGAGGGCGTGATGACGCGCGACGGCCGCTACCGGCGCTTCATCCATTTCGATTTCGTCTATTCCTCCGCCTGCCCCTGCTCGGCGGAACTCAGCGAGCACGCCCGCGACCTCCGCGGCGCCTACACCGTGCCGCACTCGCAGCGCAGCAAGGCGCGCGTCACCGTCGAGGAGGCCGAGGGGAAGAAGATCTGGATCGAGGACATCCACGCCCACTGCCTCGCCGCGCTCCAGACCGAGACGCAGGTGATGGTGAAGCGCGAGGACGAGCAGGCCTTCGCCGAGCTCAACGGCGCCTACCTCAAGTTCGTCGAGGACGCCGCGCGCCTGCTCTACAAGGAATTCGACGCCGACCGGCGCATCGCGGACTTCCGCATCGCGTGCTCGCACCTCGAGTCGCTCCACTCGCACGACGCCGTGAGCGTGATCTGCAAGGGCGTGAAGGGCGGCTTCACCGCCGACTTCATGGACTTCGGCCAGCTCGTTTGCTGAAAACGCCGCGCGCCTGCGGCGCGGAAAACGCCAAACGCCAAAAATCCAAACGCCAAAACACGCGGGCGGATGCCTTCCGACGCGTGCGGTTCCTTTACTGTGGGTTGCGCGCTTGCGCGCAACGTGGTGCTTCCCCTCGCGGCGGGAGTCTAGTCCGCTACGAACATCTTGCCGGGCGCAGCAAGACTGCGCCCCTACAAAGAGTGGCCCGTGGCAAGCGGCTCCCTCTCGTGGGCTTTGGCATTTGGCGTTTGGAGTTTGGGATTTTTCCACCCAGATTTGCTCTGTGAGCAAACGCCAGTCGCAGTCTTCTCCCCTCATTCTCATCACCGGCGCCTCCCAAGGCATCGGCGCCGCGATTGCCCGCATGTTCGCCGCCGAACTGAAGGGTGCGCGCCTCGCCCTCGTCGCGCGCAACGCGAAGAATCTCCGCGCCGTCGCCGCCGCGTGCGCCGCGCTCAATCCGCGCGCCGAGGTCGCCGTGTTCCCGTGCGACACCGCCGACGAGCGCGCCGTGGCCAAGCTCGCGCGCGCGGTGACGAAGCGCTTCGGCGCCGTCGACGTGCTGATCAACAACGCCGGCAAATTCCATGGCGCGCCGTTCCTGCAGACCAAGGTCGCGGATTTCGACGCGCAGCTCGCGGCGAACTTGCGCAGCGTCTTCCTCGTCGCGCAGGCCTTCGTGCCCGCGATGGTCGAGCGCGG
>CAYYVB010000168.1:0-580 GCA_964475035.1 uncultured Opitutaceae bacterium
ACATCATCGATATGCCGAAGCTCAGCGACACCATGACGGTGGGCACGCTGGTCAAATGGCTGAAGAACGAAGGCGACCCCGTCAAAGCCGGCGATATGCTTGCCGAAGTCGAGACCGACAAGGCGACAATGGAACTCGAGTCCTTCTTCAGCGGCACGCTCGTGAAGATCTTCGCGCCCGCCGGCTCGCAGATCGCCATCGGTGCCCCGCTTTGCGCCGTCGGCGAAAAGGGCGAAAAGATCGAAGCTCCCGCCGGCGCTGCCCCGGCACCGAAAGCCGACGCGGCCACTCCTGCCCCGGCCGCAGCACCGGCCGCAGCACCCGCTCCCGCACCGGCCGCAGCTCCCGTGGCCGCACCCGCACCGGCACCGGTCGTTACGCCAGCCACGAGCGCTCCGGCCGCCCCCGCCGGCCGTCTCAAGATCTCCCCGCTGGCGCGCAAGCTCGCCGCGCTGCACCAAGTCGATGCCTCCCGCGTCGCCGGTTCCGGCCCGCACGGCCGCATCGTGAAGGCCGACGTCCTGGCCGCCGCCGCGAACCCTGCGCTGCTGCAAGCCCCCGCGGCCGCCCCGGCCACCCC
>CAYYVB010000168.1:590-7194 GCA_964475035.1 uncultured Opitutaceae bacterium
CCCTGCGAAGTCGGGCAGCACCTTCTCCGGCGGCACGCCGTCGCGCACCGGCCCGCTCCAGGAAGAACGCACCGTCCCGGCCACCAACATGCGTGCAACCATCGCGAAGCGCTTGCTCGAGGCCAAGACGACCATCCCGCACTTCTACCTTGAGATCGAAGTCGACGCCGAACCGCTCCTCGCGCTGCGCGCGCAACTCAATGAAGGCCTCGCCGCCGAAGGCGTGAAGCTCTCCGTGAACGATTTCGTCCTCAAGGCCAGCGCCGAGGCGCTCCGCCGCGTCCCGGGCGTCAACGCCTCCTGGACCGGCACCGGCATCCACTACTTCAGCGCCGCGCACGTCTCGTTCGCCGTCGCGATCGAGGATGGCCTCATCACGCCGGTCATCCGCGACGCGCATCAGAAGTCGGTCTTCGCGATCAGTTCCGAAGCGAAGCCGCTCGGCAAGCGCGCGAAGGAGAAGAAGCTCAAGCCCGATGAGTTCACCGGCGGCACCTTCTGCGTGTCGAATCTCGGCATGATGGGCGTCACGAAATTCTCCGCGATCATCAACCCGCCGAACTCGGCCATCCTTGCCGTCGGCACGACCGTCACCAAGCCGGTCGTGAAGAACGGCGCGATCGTCGTGGGCCAAACGATGACGCTCACGCTCTCGTGCGACCACCGCGTCGTCGACGGCGCTCTCGGCGCGCAATTCCTCGGCGCGCTGAAGGACTTGCTCGAAAAGCCCGCTTTGCTGCTGGTTTGAGCCACCCGCGTTCCACGACTGGCGCACCGTGCACGGTGCGCCTTTTTTTGCACCTCCGGTTTTGACCCGCTCATCGTTCGCACTCGGGGATTCCCCCAGCAGTATTTTCTCGGCCAGCCCCTTACGCATTGCACCGCGCGATGAGGGCGATTCTCTGCCACGCACCTGAAGGGGCTGGCCCATGCTTCAAGTGCTCGCGACGAGTCTAGGCGCGAGCAACCCGACCGACCTACTTTCCCGATCCACGCCGCCTTCATCCGACCCGATCCACCGTCCAGTCCATGACCCTTGCCGAAGCCCATCACCTGCTCGATCTGCCCGAAACTGCCAGCACGGAGGAGGCCAAGGCGAGATTTCAGGAATTGCGCCACGCACTCGAGGAGAAGATCGCGAACGCGGCGACGCCGGGGCTTGCCGCCCGCTACCGCGCGACCTTGGTGGAAATCACAACGGCCTATGAAACGATCACCCTTGCTGCCGATGCGACGAGCATTCCCGCCTTGGGCAAAGTCGCTTCCGCGGCCCTCTCCCCATCCCTCCGCGCGAATTCCGCCGGCCCTGCAGCAGCGCATTCCGTCCGGCGGCGACCGACCCGTCTGCTCGTCCTCTTCGCGGTGACTTTGTTCCTCGCGGGTGCCTCGGGGTGGTGGCACTGGCAGGAGCAACGTTCCGAGGCCTTGCGGCTAGCCGTCGCACGCCAAGCGGAGACTGAGCGGCTGGATCGTCTGGCGCGTGAGCAAGCCGAGCAGGAGCGACTCGCGGCGGAGAGAAAGCGTCAAGAGGAGCAGGCCGAGCTGGCGCGGCAGGAAAAACTTGGCGCTGAACTGACCGATCTGCTCAAGAAGCTGAAACAAGAATGGAGCCGCCGGGAAGCGGAAGTGACGTCGGCCGAAAGCAGTTTGGCCGAACTCAGGCAACTTTCCGCCGTCCTTTCGCCGGAGCTCCCGGAGGCGCAGGAAGCGAAGTATCTCGTCGAGGCTCAGACCCGCTACATGGCCTGGCTGGAACGTTATTTGTCGCGTCACCCCGCCGTTCAGGCCGGTCTGCGGGCCGAGGAGTCGCTGAAAGCCCGCCAGCTGGATGCGGCGAAAGTTGCGCTCGAGGAAATGGCGCAGGCGGTGGCGCAGGCCGACCGGGAGATCAAACGCGAGCAAGACCGACGGCTGGAATGGCACGGCACGCTCGACCTGCAATCCTCGCCCGAAGGCCTGAATTGGAGTCTCACTGACAACTTCGGCTACACCCAAAGCGGGGTCACTCCGGCCAAGGTCAAAGTCGCGCCCGGCAAGGCTCAGGTCGTTTTTCAGCGGCCGGCCTATCAGGACGTAGTTCTCGAGCCACATGTCACCACCGGGAAAACGACTCCCGCGCGGGCCGTGGTGGAGACACAGGAGGTCAAGATCCAGGCGGAGGACGATGTGCAGATTCTCATCAACGGCGAACTCCGCGGCATCGGCACGGCCCACCTCTGGGATGCTCCGCCCGGGGAATACAAGATCGAGCTGCGTCGCGCCAGCCAGCCGGTTTATCGCACCAGCATCACCGTCCGCCAAATCCCCGAGCCCGCCCATCATCGTTACAGCTTCACCGCCTTGGCGCGGGAAGATCGCAAATGCGACGCCTGCAACGGTCAAGGCAGGCACGAAAGGACCGAACGCTGTTCGACCTGCAGCGGTCGCGGAGGCTACACCTGCACCAACTGCCGGGGACGCGGCTTTTTCACCACCCCGAACGGGGAGCTGCGCATGAACTGCCGCATCTGCGGCGGTGACGGACGAGAGACTTGCCGGCAATGCAACCGCGGGCGAGTCCGCTCCAGCGAACCTTGTCGCAGCTGCGGCGGCGACGGACGTGTGAGCCAGCTGCAGCTTTCGCAGCGAGCAAAGTAGGACCGGCCTCAGCCGGTCCCCAGACGCTCAGGCTGCGGAAGCACAGGCCGGCTGAAGCCGGCACTACTTCCGCTTCGATTTACTCGTGTTGGGCGCGCACCCAGCTTGCGCACCACGCCTCAGCCCTCCGCCCGTTGGCGGGCGTCGGCCTCGATCAGGGCGCGCAGGCTGTCGAGCGTCGCCTTGGCCTTCGCCTTGGCGGCGGCGAGATCCGATGCAGAAGCTACGGGTTCGGTGGCGAAGAGGTAGAATTTCATCTTCGGTTCCGTGCCGCTGCCGCGCGCGGCGAAGGAGTAACCGTTCGCCAGCGTCACGATGTAGAGGTCCTGCGCCGGGATCGGCTCGTTGTCCGCATCGAAGAATTTTTCGCGCCCGAAGTCCTGGAAGCGCGTCACCGCCGTGGCGCCGAAGGCCTTCGACGGACTGGCGCGGTAGGAATCGAGGATGCGCTTGATCTTCGCGGCCCCGGTCGCGCCCTCATAGTAAAGGTTGATCACGCCTTCGAGGTAGAAGCCGCAGCGCAGATAAATCTCGTCGAGATACTCCGGCACCGTCAGCCCGCGCGACTTCACCCACGCGCAGAGTTCGGCGAACATCAGGCACGCGGCGTTGCCGTCCTTGTCGCGCAACAGGTCGTTCGGCAGGTAGCCGTAACTCTCCTCGGTGCCGAAGAGGTAGAACGTGCTGTGCTGCTGCAACAGCGCCGCCCGCTCGCGGAACGGCGTGGCATCGTAGTCGAAGCCAGCGCCCATCGCGCGCGTCAGCCGCTCCTCGTAGCCGCGCATCTTGCCGGCGATCCACTTGAAGCCGGTCAGCGTCTTGATGACTTTCACGCCGAGGTCGCGGCCGATCGCCTCCTGCAACGGCGTCGTGACGAAGGTCGTGACGATGCACGCGCGGTCCGTGCCGATGGCGGGGATCCAGCCAAGCTCCTTGTATTTGCGCACGCGGTAATCCGCGAGGAGCGCGCCGACCTGGTTGCCCGTGAGCAACTCGAGTTTGCCCGCGCGGTTGCGCACGGCGACGCCCATGCGGTCGCTGTCGGGGTCGGTCGCCATCACGACCTCGTGCCCGTCGCGCTCTGCCAGCGCCACGGCGCGGGCGAGCGCCTCGGCGTTCTCCGGGTTGGGCGACTTCACGGTCGGGAAACGCGGATCGAATTCCGCCTGCTCCGGCACCTGCGTCACGTCGACGCCGGCGCGCTGCAACAGCGGCATGGACGACACGCCGCCGACGCCGTGGATGTTCGTGAACACCGCGCGGAGCTTCGATCGGCGCAGCAGGTCGCGGTCGATGACCGACTCCATCGCCGCGGCGAGGTATTCTTCATCGGCCTCGGCGCCGAGCGTCTGCACGCCGGCGAGGTTGACCGACAGGAAATCGAGCACGCGTGCCAGCGGCACGGCGTTGACTTCCGCGATGATGCCCTTGTCGTGCGGCGGGATGACCTGCGCGCCGTCGTCGAAGTAGGCCTTGAAGCCGTTGTCGTGCGGCGGATTGTGGCTCGCCGTGATGACGACGCCGCAATGCGTGCGGTAACGGCGCACCGAGAAGCTGAGCTGCGGAGTCGAACGCGGACCGGCGAAAATCAGCGCCTCGCCGCCGAGCTTCGTCCAGGCGGACGCAGCGAGTTCGCAGAAATGCCGCGAGAAATGCCGCACGTCGTGCGCGATCACGATGCGCGGACGCGCCGCACTGCCCTGCGCCGCGAGGTGTTTCTGCACGTAGTTGAAGAGACCGATCGTGGCGCGGAGAAGCGTGAAATCGTTCAGCAGATTTGAGCCGACACCCGCATGTTCCGGCGAGCCGAGCGGGGAAAGTGTGCCGGTCTCGGCCCGGGCGGTGACGACGCCCATCGTGCGCCCACGCAGGCCGCCGGTGCCGAACTCCATGTAACGGTAGAAGCGGTCATTCAGCTCCGCCCACTCGCCGCGCGCGACGAGTTCGGTCATGCTTTCCTGCGCCCAGGCGGGCAGACCGGCGTTCCACCACGCGGTGAGATTTTCCTGCGCACTGGGCAGAAGGTTTCCGGCTTGGACGGCGGCTTGGACTTGGGCTGGGAGGGCGTTCGTTGTCATTCGAGGTAAGTAGCGTGTTGGAAATCGGGACGCGGGGAAAGGGCCCGGAAGCGGGCTGCGACGCTTTCCGTGTCATCACCGAAGAGCGGGGAGATCTCGAGCGCGACGGCCGGGAGACCGGTCGCATCGACCGACAAATCGGCACCGGCGGCGCGCAGCCAGCGGGCGGCCTGGCGCATCTGGTCGGCGCGGCAAGTGGCGGGCGAGTCGAGGCCCTCGGCGTTCTTCACCGGGCTGAAATCGTCGGCGCGCGCGGTCTCGATCACGATCGGATTCTGCGCGAAGGGCAGCGCGTCGAAGACGAAAAGCTCGAACTTCACGCCGTTGGGTTTCTCCGGCTTCACGGGGTTTCCCGCCGCGTCGAGGCACGGGATTTTCTTGTCCGCGCGGTGGAACGGCAATTCGACACCCGCGCCGCCGGCGGCCATGCGCACGGCGAATTCACGGTCAATGAGATGGATCGCAATGCTGCCGGCCACGAAGCGCAGCAATCCCCCGGCGTCCGTCTCCCGCTGCATCGCCATCGGCATGTCGCTGTATTCGACCACAACGAGCTTGCCGCGCTGCATGCAGAAGTGGCCGACCTTTTCCTCGGCATACGCCTTCGGCACCATCTTGCTCGACATCTCCGAGCGGGCGAGGACGTGAAACCCGATGAACGCCGGGTCGATGCAGCGCACGAGGGGATTGTCGACCTGGAAGTAGCTGAGCGTGTCAATGCCCTCGCGGCGCATCAGGTCGAGCGCGCCACTGCGGTGCAACGCCCGGAGCGAGCCACCGTGACCGTCCGGACTGAGCGCGAGGGCGTCCTTCGCCTCGAGCAGGATTTTCCCGTCAAATGAGATCGCCGGCATGCGGCCTTGGCGGAAGAAATGCACCCGCGCGCGGTCGAGACCGAAGAATCTGTTCTCCGCGAAAAACGCCTCGGTCTGCGCGTGGTTCGCATGGCTGGTCATGATGAACCAGTGCAGAGGGCGGCCGGCGCGGCGGCCGGCGGCGAGGATTTTCTCGGCGAAGACCTGGAACAGCGATTTCCCGCGCACGGGCGTGACGGCGTAGGTGCCCTTTGGGCCGTCGTAACCGAGGCGCGTGCCCTGTCCGCCGGCGACGGTGAACGCCGCAACACGTCCGGCACGCAGCGCCTCCTCGCCCGCCGCGCGGGCCTGCGCCCAGCGGGCGACGTCGCCGCCATGCTCCGGCAGGCGCTCGTAGGGTGCCGGCTGAAGTTGGCCGTCGTCGACCGCCGCGGTGCTGCGCTCGACCACGAGCGTGCGGTGCAGGCGCGCGATCTCCGCAAGATCGATCTCCTGGAGTTGCGCGAGGAACGAGTCGCGTTGCACGGACGAGAGCGCGGCCCAGTGGGCGAACACATGGCTCTGCCCGGCGGCGGTGAAGGTTTGGCGGAGCGTCTCCGGATTCATCGGTTGGAAGGGGGCGGCGGGGTTTCCTCGAAGCGGAAGACGAACTCGTTGGCGCGCACGTAGCCGAGTTTCTGGCGGACGACCTGCTCGATCAACGCCGGATCCCGGCGGAGCCGCTCGAGGTGGCGTTCCTGCTCGGCGAGCTTCTCGCGCGCCTCGGCGAGCTTGCGCTGATGGTTCTGTTCGTGGGTCCGGAGGACGCTGAGCTCGCGGTTGAGCTCGAGGAAGAACAAGGCGCCCCACCCCGCCACCGCGGCGAAGAGGACGACGAAGACAACGGTGATGACCTTGTTCCAGTTCACGTTCGGAGCGAGGAGGATAAAGTCGCGGGCATTGGCACCGGCAACGCTTTTTGAAGATTCGTTCACAGAGAATTTTCGTGCGTTTTCAGGAGCGCCGGGGATACTCGCGCGCCAATGTATCAGAGTTACTACGGATTCACGGAGATGCCGTTCCACATCACTCCGG
>CAYYVB010000169.1:0-7173 GCA_964475035.1 uncultured Opitutaceae bacterium
TCCCTACTCCGCGAAAAAAGTCAGCTGGCCTTCAAGGTCTCGCGGCTGGGCAAAGAGCTTGCGGAGAAAACTGTCCCGGTGTGCGAGGCTGCGCCCGTGCTTGAGAACGGCCTCGCGGTGTTCCTCGGTGCCGTAGCCCTTGTGCTGGGCGAAGCCGTAGCCGGGGTGGACCTTGTCGAGTTCGTCCATCAGGCGGTCCCGCGTGACCTTGGCGACGATGGACGCCATCGCGATGCAGAGCGAACGTGCGTCGCCGTTGACGAGTCCCTCGTGCGGATACGGGAAATGGCGCAGCGGCAGGCCGTCGATCAGGACCTTGCACGACACCGTCGGCCGGAACGCCGCGCGCTCCGAATCGCTGGCGAAAAGATCGGGTTCTTGCCGGCGTTCGAAGCTCTCGGGCGGGTAGATCGCCTCGAGGGCGCGGCGCATCGCGAGCTTGGTGGCGCCGAGGATGTTCAGCGTCTCGATCTCCGCCACACTCGCGACGCCGAAGGTAGCATGGATCTGGCCGGCGCGAGCGAGGGCGTCGAACTCCGCCCATAACTCGGCGCGCTCGCTGGCGTTGAGCTGCTTGGAGTCGTTGACGCGCCCGCTCTTCGTGACGGCCCAGCGGCCCTCGAGAAAGTCGCGCGTCACCAGCACCGCGCCGGCCACGACCGGCCCCGCGAGCGCGCCGCGGCCGGCCTCGTCGACGCCGAGCAGGCCCTCGAAGCCATGGATCTGCTTCAGGTCGAACCCGCGGAGTTGGCGGCGTTTCACCGGCATGGCGCAGAGGTCAATCGCGGCGCCACTCGGTCTTTTCCTTCGGCGCCTTGAGCGGAAGCTCATCGAGCTTGCCCGCTGCCGACACGACCTCGTAGCTCGTGCGGAAATGGAGCTTGGCGAAACGGCCGAGCGCGCGCGCGCCGAATTTCTCGACGATCTCCGCCGCCTGCGCCTTGGCCTGGGCGCCGGCGCCGAACTGAAGCTTCGCCCCGAACTCGCGCGCGAGGTCGCGCATGCAGCGGACGAACTCCGCGCGCGCCACGACCGACGCGGCGGCGACGACCGGGTCGGACTCGGCCTTCGTGCGCATCTCGAGGTTGAAGCGCTCGAGACCGCGCTTCTTCAGCTCGCGCTGCACAAGCGGTTCCTTGGAAAACTGGTCGAGCAGGCCGCGCGGGACCCACTTCTTCTGCAACGCCGCCTCGAGCGCGCGGGCGTGCTGCCAGGCGAGCAGGCGGTTGAGGTTGGCCTGCGGCTTGAGCATGAGCTCGTTGTATTTCGCCATGCCGCAATAGACGACCTCGACGACGGCGCCGGGCGTGGCGCGGATGAGTTCGTCGAGCTTCAGGATCTGCGAGTCCTCGATGCTCTTGGAGTCGCGCACGCCGGCCGCGCGCCACGCCTCGATCTGCGCGCGCTCGGCGATGACGGTCGCGGCGACGACCGGACCGAAGAGGTCGCCCTTGCCCGACTCGTCGAGCCCGGCGTGCGGTTCGAACCACTCGGGATGATGGACGTCGTCGTAGCCGAGCTGGGCGAGGCCGGTGACCTGCGCCTCGATGACGTTCTGCACGAAATCCTCGGTCTCCTTGCCGGCGACGACCACCTTGCCGCTGGTGTAGGCGGTGACGTTGACCTTCGGGCCCTTGAACGCGAAGCGCGCATACGGGACCTCGGTCTCCTCCCAATGCTTCTTCGCCACGGCGGCGCGCAATTTCTCCATCTGCGCGTCGTCGAGCTTGATCGTGTAGGTGGTGAGCGCCTTGGGCTTTTCTTCCGCGGCGTCGTCGGACCGTTTCGGCATGGGCTGAGATGGCCACAAAAAGACCCAAAAACACACCAAAATTTTCCGGAAAACGCGCCGCCGAAAACCCGGCTTCCCTCTCTCAGCTTTTTGTGTCTTCTCGTGCCTTTTCGTGGCCAATCCCTCCGCGCCTCTCACCGCCCGCCGCGCCGACTTTCACGCCGCCCTGCACGGCTGGTATCGCGCGCATCAGCGTCGTCTGCCGTGGCGCACGGAGTCGTCGCTCTACAAGACGGTCGTCTCGGAATTCATGCTCCAGCAGACGCAGGTCGCGACCGTCCTGCCCTACTTCGACCGCTGGCTGCGCGAGCTGCCGGATTTCGCCGCGCTCGCCGCCGCGCCCGAGGCGAAGGTGCTGAAACTCTGGGAAGGCCTCGGCTACTACTCTCGCGCGCGCAACCTCCACAAACTTGCGCAAGCCTGTGTGGCCTTGCCCGCATCGCCGCGCACGGCGGCGGAGTGGCGCGAGTTGCCCGGCGTCGGGCCCTACACGTCGGCGGCGATCGCCAGCATCGCGCTCGGCGAACCCGCGGCCGTCGTGGACGGCAACGTCGTGCGCATCCTCGCGCGGCTGACGGACGAGGCGAAGCGCTTCCGCGACGGCACGGAGGCCGTGAAGCATTTCACGCCGCTCGCCGATGCGCTCATCGAAGGCGCGCACCCGGGCGACCACAACCAGGCGATGATGGAACTCGGGGCGACGGTCTGCTTCCGCCAGAAACCGCTCTGCCTCACCTGCCCTGTCGCCGAGTTCTGCGCCGCCCGCCGCGCCGGCCGCGAGGAGACCTTGCCACGCCTCGCCCCGAAGCGGATCGAGCAAAAGTCCGTCTTACGGAGTTTCTGTCTGGATCGCGGAAGGTTGTTGCTGCGCCGTGGGGGAGCACAGGCGAAGCGGCTGGCGGGGTTGCACGAGTTGCCGGAGCTGGGCGACTTGGGTCTGAGCGCGGAGGGATTGATGCTGCTCGCCACAAAGCGCCGCGCGATCACGCGATTTCAGATCACGGAATCGATTTACGCCGTAAAGGCCGATGCGAGCCTGCGCGCGCGCGTGGCGAAGGCCGCGTCGCTCGAGTGGGTGCCGGTCGAGGAGTTGGAGCGCGTGACGCTCTCGGGTCCGCACCGGCGCTGGATCACGGAGCTGCTGAAGTAGGTCTGGCTGAAGCCGGCCCTATGAGCCGAAGCGCGCGTCGATGAGCGCCTCGATGCGTTTCTTCGAGACGAGGACGTCCTCGACGGTGAGGCGCGGGCTGAATTCGAGGACGAGTGTGTGCTCGGGGCGCCAGAATTGGCTCACCATCTCGAAATCGATCTTGCCCGAGCCGACAGGCTGGTGGTCGTGGCCGTCGGCGCTGACGTCGTGGAGGTGGAAGCCGATGAGGCGCGAAGCGTTCTTCTCGAGGTGGGCGCGGTGCTGGAGCAGACCCATCGTCTCCTTGATGTGAGCGTGGCCGGTGTCGTGCCAGTAGCCGCCGGGCGCGTCGGGCGGGATCGACGCGACGAAGTCGGCGTGGTCCTCGTCGAGCGGGAGCTCCTCGAATTTCTCGCGGTTCTCGAAGCCGAGCAGGACGCCCTTGGCCGCGGCGAAAGGCAGCAATTCGGCCAGGCCGGCGCGGGTATTTTCCCAATAGACAGCCTTGCGGTCGCGGAGCTTGGCGAGGGCGGCGGCGAGGAGCTTGGCGTATTTGGGGTCACCGTTCGACGCGGCTTCAGGGTTCGCCTCAAGGTAGGTGTCGAGCTTGCGTCCGGGATTGGACCAGAAGAACTCCACGTTGCCCAAGTGCATGACCAGTTTCCGGGCGCCGACCTGGTGGGCGAACTCGATCGAGCGTTTGCTGTGGCGGAACCACTGCTGGCGTTCGCGTTCGTCGCGGGCGCTCGGCACGTAGAGGTTCGGGGCGGCGTGGTTCACGCCGGTGGGGAGCGGGCAGAAATTGTGGCAGGACGCGACCTTGACGATCTTCTCCTCCATCGCCCGGAGGATGCCGGGCACGAGGGTGATGCGGATGCCGTGGCTCAACTCGACCCATTCGAAGCCGAGCGCCGCCATTTCCTTGAGCATCTCATAGCCGTCCTGATGGCGACCGGAGCACCAGCAAGTCGACAGGGCGAGGACGGGTTTCATGCGAGAGACTCCACTAGGACAACTGTTTGCAAAGGAGGCAAGCCACAGACCACGCTGTGGCCCACTCCGCGCATCCCGCCGGTCCGGACAATAAAAAACCGGCCGCGCGCACTAGGCAACGGCCGGTTCGGAAAGGGGGAACGGAGCGGAACTCAGTTCGCGTAGCGGGCGCGGAGCATCGCGGTGAAGGCGGCGACCTTCTCCTTGCGGCGGCGCTTCTCGCACGGCTTCTCGTAGTAACGCTTCGCGCGCACGTCTTTGATGATGTTCTCGCGGTCGAGCTTCTTCTTCATGCGGCGCAGCGCACGGTCGATCGGCTCGTTTTTGCGCATTTTGATCTCGATGGGCATGGTAAAGGCGATGGTTGGAAAGTGACGAAAGGCCAGAAAGAAGCCGGTCAGCCTCCGGTGCGTCAATAGCTATTTTTTCGGGCCAGTTTCCGGTGTCGGCCGGAGGCACCCGATCCCGCCGCGGACGTCCAGATTTTCGGGCGCGCCGGCTGGCTAGGGAGACCCCGCCCGACATGGCTAACACCTCGGCGATGAACAAAATTCACAGGGCAGCAATATGTCGGGTCTTTCCGCTTGCGACCCCTTCCGCGCAGGCTTCCGATGCCGTCCCGTGGCCGCCAAAGACACCAATTTCGTCCATCTGCACGTCCACACCGACTACAGCCTGCTCGACGGTGCCTGCCGCATCGACCGCCTGATGGACCGCGCCACGGCGCTGGGGATGAAGGCCCTCGCACTGACCGACCACGGCAACATGTTCGGCGCAATCGAGTTCTTCAACGCCGCCAAGGCCAAAGGCATCAAGCCGCTCATCGGCTGCGAGATCTACCTCGTGGAAAGTTCCCGCCTCGAGAAGGCCGGGCGCTCCGAGGACGGCAAGAGCTACTATCACATGGGTCTGCTCGCGCGGAACCTGCAGGGTTACCAGAACCTCCTGAAACTCGTCTCGGACGCGCACCTCCGCGGCTTCTACTACAAGCCGCGCGCCGACTACGAGACGCTGGCCAGATACGCCGACGGCCTCATCGGGTTCACCGGCTGCCTTGCCGCCGTCATCCCCCAGCATCTTCTCCACGGCCGCCACGAAGACGCGCGCCGCGCCTGCGGGCGCTTCGTGGAGATGTTCGGCCGCGAGAATTTCTTCGTCGAAATCCAGGACCACGGCATCCCCGAACAGCGCAAGATCATCCCCGGCCTCCTCAAGCTCGGCGAGGAGTTCAACCTGAAGGTCATCGCCACGAACGACGTCCACTACGTCAACCACAACGACGCCGGCCCGCATGACGCCCTGCTCTGCATCCAGACCGGCGCCAAGATCGCCGAGGAAGGCCGGATGAAGTTCGACGGCACGCAATTCTACCTCAAGTCGCGCGAGGAGATGGACGCGCTCTTCGGCGAGGTGCCGGACTCGGTCACCAACACCCAGCTCGTCGCCGAGATGTGCGACGTCGCCATCCCCTTCCCCAAGGGCTCCGAGCGTTACCCGAAGTTCCCATTGCCGGTCGAGGTGAAGGACACGCTCACCCCCGCGCAATACCTCGAGCAACTCTGCATCGAGGGCCTGAAGAAACGCTACGGTTTTGACTACGCCGCCGTCGCCGCACGCCCGGCCGTGGCCGAGCGGCTCGCGAAGCTCACCAACCTCCCCGCCGGCCAGAAGCCGACCGCGCCCGACTACACCGGCCTGCCGCTCGAGGAGGAACTGGTCGTGCGCCTCGCCTTCGAGCTCGCGATCATCAACGTCACGGGGTTCATCGACTACTTCCTCGTCGTCTGGGATTTCATCCACTGGGCCAAGCAACAGGGCATCCCCGTCGGCCCGGGCCGCGGCTCCGGCGCCGGCTGTCTCGTCGCCTACGTGCTCGGGATCACCAACCTCGACCCCATCCGCTTCAAGCTCCTCTTCGAGCGCTTCCTCAACCCCGAGCGCGTGTCGCCGCCGGACTTCGACATCGACTTCTGCATGCGCCGCCGCGGCGAGGTCATCGACTACGTCCGCCGGAAATACGGCCAGGACTGCGTCGCCAACATCATCACCTACGGCACGCTCGGCGCGAAGATGGTCGTGCGCGACGTCGCCCGCGTGCACGACCTGCCCTTCGCCGAGGCCGACCGCCTGGCGAAGATGATCCCCGACGAGCTCAACATCGCCCTCAAGGACGCGATCGAGAAATCCGCCGAGCTCAAAGGCGAATACGAGCGCAACCCCGTCGCCCAAAAGATCCTCGACCAAGGCCTCGTCCTCGAGGGCATGGTGCGCAACACCGGCAAGCACGCCGCCGGCATCATCATCACCGACCAGCCGCTCGACGAGTTCGTGCCGCTCACCCTCCAGGAAGGCGACGTGACCGTGCAATACGACATGAACGCCGTCGGGAAACTCGGCCTGCTGAAGATGGACTTCCTCGGCCTGAAGACGCTCACCGTCATCGCCGACGCCGTCGCCAACGTCCGCCGCTCCGCCAATCCCACCTTCGACATCGAGACCATCCCCCTCGACGACCCGAAGACCTACGCGATGCTCAACGCCGGCCGCACCGTCGGCGTGTTCCAGCTCGAATCCGGCGGCATGCAGAACGCCTGCAAGCAGGTCGGCGTGACCGACATCAACGACATCAACGCCATCTGCGCCCTCTACCGCCCGGGCCCGATGCAATTCATCCCCGACTACGCCCGCGGCAAGCGCGACCCCTCGACCGTCTCCTACCCGCACCCGCTCCTCGAACAGTCGCTGCAGGAGACCTACGGCATCATCGTCTATCAGGAGCAGGTGATGGAGTGCGCCAAGATCATCGCCGGCTACACGCTCGGCGGCGCCGACATGCTCCGCCGCGCCATGGGCAAGAAGGACGCCGAGGCGATGGCGAAGGAGCGCATCAAGTTCGTCGAGGGCGCCAAGCGCGTGAACAACCTCAGCGAGGCGAAGGCCAACGAGATCTTCGACCTGTTGAACAAGTTCGCGAACTACGGCTTCAACAAGTCGCACTCCGCCTCCTACGCGCTCGTCAGCTACCAGACCGCCTACCTCAAGGCCAATTATCCGGTCGATTTCATGGCCGCCGTGCTCACCGCCGAACTCGGCAACGCGGAAAAGGTCTCGCACTTCATCGCCGAGGCCGAGGCCATGGGCATCACCGTGCTCGGCCCCGACGTGAACGAATCGCGCGGCGACTTCACGCCCGTGGGCGAGAAGATCCGCTTCGGCCTCGCCGGCATCAAGGGCGTGGGCGAACAGGCCGCGGCCAAGA
>CAYYVB010000170.1:0-7147 GCA_964475035.1 uncultured Opitutaceae bacterium
CTCCTGGCGGCGGCGGTTCATCGCGTCGCGCGCCTCGATCACCTGGCGCTCGACCTGCACCTGCTCCTCGCACTCGGCGCGGTAGGCGCGAAACAGCGAGGCCGCCTCGGCGGCAAGGTAGGTTCCGGTGCGTCCGTCGAAAAGGACCCCTGCCAGCTCCGCGACGCGGGCGCGCGTGGCGGCGAGGCGTTCCTCGGCTTGGACGTAAGCATGGACGGAGGCGGCGAACGCCTCGCGGGCGCGCAGTTCACGGTGCGCACGCAACACGGCCACGGGCCGCAGCGGAAAACGGAAACGTTTCATGGCGCGATGATCCTTTTGAGCAGTTTGTAGCTCTCCGCACGGGACGTGTGCTCATGCACGCCCTGGCGGAGGAAATTCTTCAGCGGCTCGTGCAACGCCACGGCTTGGTCGAGGGCGGCGTTGGCCCCTTTCTGGTAGGCGCCGATGGAAATGAGGTCCTCGTTCTTGCGGTAGAGCGCCAGCACCTCGCGGGCGCGGGCGACGGAATCGATCTCCTCCGCCGAGCAGATGTCGCGCGTCAGACGGCTCACGCTCTCCAGCACGTCGACGGCCGGGTAATGGTTGAAATGCGCGAGCGAACGCGAGAGCACGAGATGGCCGTCAAGGATGCCTCGCACGGCATCGGCCACGGGCTCGTTCATGTCATCGCCTTCGACCAGCACCGTATAAAGCGCCGTGATGGCGCCCGTCTCACCTGCGCCGGTGCGCTCGAGCAGACGCGGGAGCAAGGCAAACACCGAAGGCGTGTAGCCGCGCGTCGCCGGCGGCTCACCGACGGCGAGGCCGATCTCACGCTGCGCCATGGCAAAACGCGTGACGGAGTCCATCATCAGCAAGACATTCTTCCCTTGGTCGCGGTAGGCCTCGGCGATCGACGTCGCGGTGAAGGCCGCGCGCAGGCGCAATGGCGCGGGCGTATCGGAGGTCGCCACGACGACGACCGAACGCTTGAGGCCCTCGGGACCGAGGTCCTTCTCGATGAACTCACGGACTTCGCGACCGCGCTCGCCCACGAGCGCGACGACGACCACATCCGCCGAGCAACCGCGGGCGATCATGCCGAGCAGCGTCGATTTGCCGACGCCGGAGCCGGCGAAAAGACCGAGGCGCTGGCCGCGTCCGACGGGGGTGAAGGTATCGAGCACGCGCACGCCGGTCGTCAGCGGCTGCTTGATCCGCTGGCGACGGAGAGGATGCGGCGGGGTCGGGTTGCGCTCGGTGCGGTCGATCGGTAGCATCCCGAGCGCATCAAAGGGGCGGCCGAGGGCGTCAAGGACGCGGCCGAGCAGCTCCGGACCGGGACTCGGTAGTGGCGGCCGGTCGGTGGCGACGACTTCGCAACCGACGTGCAGGCCGGCAGTGTCCCCGAGCGGCATGAGCAGGACGCGGTGCTCGCGGAATCCGACGACCTCGGCGCGCACGGAAAAATCCGCGCGCGGCGATCTCACCTGGCAAAGCTCGCCGAGGCCGACGTTCGGGCCTTCGGATTCGATCACGAGGCCCGCGACGCCGATGACCGTGCCCACACGCTGCACCGCCGGCAGGTGCCGCACCTGCGACCGCAGGACATCGACCAACGGTGTCACGACCGCGCTCACGTCCGCACCTCCCGAATCAAACTGTAACCTATTAGGTTACACTGACCTTTGCGCGTGCGGAGAAGGCCGCGGGAGTTGCGCGGATAATTGTCACCTAATAGGTGACTTTGTGAATGAAGTGAGGTGCTCGGGATCATGCGCCGGTGAGGCTGTGCTCGAGGGCGGCGAGCTTGGTGGATTGGCGGGCGTCGGTGAGGCCGAAGCGGGAGCGCACGACGCAATCGCCGGGCTTCATCGTGGCATCGGGTCGGATGCGCAGGCCGGGATAACGCTGCAGCCAGTCGGGGTTGAGTCCGTGCAACAAGTCGACGTCGCGCGGGCACAGTGAGAGCTCGAGGCCTTCGCGTTCGGGGAAAAGTTGTTCGAGCGCGTCGGTGCAGAGGCGTTCGAGCGCCTCGGCGGGGGGCTCGTAGCCGGCGAGCAGGCGGTGCGCGAGATCGACGGCGAGCGCGGGCAACGCGTCGCGAAGCTCGGACAGGAGACGCGGCTCGAGATCGGTCAGACGACGAAGGACGCCGTCGCTGAGCTGCTCCATGTCGGCGCGAAACTCGACCATCTGCTGATCGGCGGCGGCGCGCGCGGCGTCGACACCCTGACGATAGGCTTCCTGAACCTTGGCCGCGACCTCAACCTCGCTGAACATGCGACCCTTGCCCGGGAGCACGGCTCCGGAGAGGGGACGGTCGAAGGCGACGAGTTTCAGGTAGGCCACGGTCAGGATTTTCGATTTTCGATTTTCGTTTTTCGATTGGCCGAGGGGCTGCGCGGCTCGATGCGGAAAAAGGAACAGGCGACGCGCGGCGACTCACTCGCGCCGGTGAAGTCGAAGCTGCGCATGATGGCATGCAGGGCTTCGTTCGGGGCGGGGAGCGTGAGCGGGGCGGACATGGGCGGCAGTCAGGCGACGAGGGCCTGCGATTCGGAATCGAGGGAGATCTGGCCTTCTTCCTCGAGGCGGCGGACGGCTTGGATGATGACATCCTGCGCGGCCTCGACGTCCTTGAGGCGGACGGGGCCGAGCAGTTCGATCTCCTCCTTGAGCGATTCGGCGGCGCGCTTGGAAAGACCGGCGTAGATCTTTTCGCGCAGCGTCTCGCTGGCGGACTTCATGGAGATGGCGAGGTTGCCCGAATCCACTTCGCGCAGCACGCGCTGGAGGTCGGCGGCGGCGAGGCGGTTGAGATCCTCGAAGCTGAAGAGCTTCTTGCGGATCGCGGCGCCGAGGGTGGCGTTGCGCTCCTCGATGCGGGCGAGGAGATTCTTCGACATGTCCTTGTCGAGCGAGTTGAGCAACCCGGCGACGGCGCGCACGCCGCCGCTGCGATGGAAGGCGGGGCGGACCTTGCTGTCGAAATGCTTGCCGAGCGAGCGCACGATCTTGCTGACGAGGTCGAGCGAGGTGGACTCGATCGTCCCGAGACGCTCGACGACTTCCTCGCGCAGGTCGGGGCTGAGGAGCGCGAAGACCTCGGCGGCCTTCGCGGGCTCGAGGTAGGAGAGGACGAAGGAGATCGTCTGCGGCTGCTCGTGCTTGATCAGGTTGAAGATCTGGCGGCCCTCCATCTCGGCGATATCGCTGATGACATCGACCGAGTTGCCGACGGGGCCGACGCGGCCGATGATGGAGGAGGCCTTGTAGTCGCCCTTGGCGATCTCGAGCGTGCGCTGGGCGAAGGGCAGGCCGCCGAGGGCGGAGCCGACGCTGGTGGCGATGACGGAGCTGAATTCATCGAGCGCCTGCTTCTGGGTCGACTCGGGAATCATCGGGAAGGTCGACATCTCGCGGCAGAGGAGCTCGACCTCGGCGTCGTCGAAATGCTTCAGCACCTCCGCCGCGGCCTCGGGGCCGATGCAGATGAGGAAGACGGCGAGCTTCTGCTGGCGATTGAGCTTGGTGAAGTCGATGTCGGGCATGGCGACGGCGGCGGTTCAGGCGGGCGTCAGTTCTTCGAGGAGGGCGTGGCGACCCAATCGCGGAGAGCGGTGCCGATGTTGGCGGGTTTCTGGCGGATGAGTTGGTTGAGCATGTCCGGCGTGATGGCGCTGCCGTTCTGGAGCGAGCGGGCGGCGAGCTCGGGCGGCATCTGGAAAACCTCCATCGGCACGGGCTCGGGCTTCTGCTTCGCAAGGAGGCGGAGGAAGAGGAGCAGCACGACCGCGGCGCCGGCGACGGCGGCCCAGCGCGAGGCGGCTTCGAGCCAGCCTTGGACGCGGGTCTCGCTCTGGATCGCTTCGACGGTCTCGGAGATGGGCTCGACGGCGAAGGGCATTTCCTGGAGCGAGACGATGGAGTCGAGCTCCTGGCCCGGCGCCACGCGGACGCCGAGGGCATTGATCACCACCTGGCGCAACGCGGCGAGTTCCTCCGGCGTGCGGCGCTGCTCGGTCGGCGCGGTGCCGGCGGGCGAACCGGCGGGCGGCGGCACCATGCGCGGGGCGATGAGGACGGAGGCGGTGACCTGCTTGATCGTGCCGGGGTTGCGCGTGACGTTGGTCGTCGTGCGGTTGATCTCGTAGGAAGTCGTGCGGTTCTTGCGGTTCTGCTCGTTGGTGGAGACGGGGCTGTTGCCGGCGGTGACGCCCGCGGCTTTTTCGGGGACGTTGGCGCTGACGCCGGTGGCGCCGCCGTTGGTGCGCGTCTCGGTGGCGGACGTGCTGTCCTCGGTGATCGTCTGCGAGCGGACGACCTGGCCGTCGGGGTCGTAGCGCTCCTGCAGCTGGGTCATGGCCTCCGTCTCGATCTCGGCGGAGACACGGACGACGGCGGCGCCGGGGCCGATGACTTGGGCGAGCATGGACTCGACCTTCTTGGAGAGGTAATCCTCGACCTGCTGGCGGTAGCGGATCTGCGAGGAGGCGTTGCCGAGGGTCGGGTCCTGCTTGAGTTCCTCGGAGAGCACGCGGCCGCGGTTGTCGACGACGGCGACCTGGTCGGGCGTGAGGCCCTGGACGGCGTTGGCGACGAGGTGGCGGATGGCGTTGACCTGTTCGGTCTCGAGCCGCGAGCCGCCCATGTCGACGAAGACGGAAGCGGTGGAGCGGATGCCTTGGTCGGTGAGGAGGAGGCGGTTTTCCGGCTGCACGATCATGACGCGCGCGGAGCGGACGCCCTGCAATTGCGTGATGGTGCGGGCAAGTTCGCCCTGGATGGCGCGGAGGTAATTCGTGCGCTGCACGAAGTCGGAGAGTCCGAACTGACCTTTGTCGAAGATTTCAAAGCCCACGCCTTCGCCGCTCGGCAGGCCTTTGCCGGCGAGGTCCATGCGGAGCTTGTAAACCTGGTCGCTCGGCACCTGCACGGCGGTGCCGCCGGCGGTGATTTGGTAGGGGATGTTGCGCGTCTGGAGTTCGCTGATGATGGCGGTGGCGTCTTTCTCGCCGAGGCGGGCGTAGAGGAGCTGGTAGTCCGGGCGGCGCGCCCAGAAGACGACAGCCACCATGCCGGCGATGACGGCGACGGTGGCGACGAGGAGGGAGACGCGCTGGTTGAGGCCAAGCTGTTGCCAGAGGGCGAGCAGGGAGGCGGCGAAGTTTTTCATGCGACGGGTGGCGCGAAAGCGGGCGGGCGGGTAAGGCGGGTGAGATTAAGAGTAGGGGTGCGGCGGGCTCACACCTGCATGCGCATCAGTTCCTGGTAGGATTCGACGAGCTTGTTGCGGACCTCGACCATGAGCGTGAAGGCGACGGAGGCCTCCTGCATGGCGATGACGGATTGGTGGAGCTGGTCGGAGTCGCCGAGGAGGACGCGCTGCGTCAGTGCGCTGGCCTCGGCCTGCTTGGTGCTGACGGTGTCGACCAGGCCCTCGAGCATGTGGCCGAAGCCGTTGGCGGCACTGGCGGCACCCGGCGCGGCGCGGACGCCGTCGGGCAGCGGGACGCCGGCGGCGAGCGGATTCTTTTCGCGCAACTCGGCGGCGCGGGCCATGGCCTGCGGGACGAGGGAGGAATAAACGGAGCCGACCGGGGACATGGGAAGCGGGGATTACTTGCCGATCTCGAGGGTTTTCTGGGCCATCGTGCGGGCGTTTTTCACGACGGAGAGGTTGGCCTCGTAGGCGCGGGAGGCGGTGATGAGGTCGACCATCTCGTAGGAGAGATTGACGTTGGGCATCTTGACCATGCCGTCGGGGCCGGCGTCGGGAGGCTGCGGGTTGTAGACCTCCTGGCCGGGCGAGCGGTCGTTGGTGACACCGCCGATGCGGACGGTCTGGAGCGAGGCGCCGCCGGTGCGTTTGACGAGTTCGGTCTCGAAAGAGACGACTTGGCGTTTGTAGGGACCGCCCTCGGCGGTGCGCGTCGTCTGGGCGTTGGCGATGTTCTGCGCGACGATATCGAGCCGCATTTTCTGCGCGGCGAGCGCGCCCGAAGTGATGTCGATGCCGGAGATGAGGTTCATGCGGGCGGGGCGTGGGGCGCTCAGACGCTGCGGCCGGTGATGGCCATCTTGAGCTGCTTGATGTTCCGGGAGACGACTTCGCTCAGGAATTCGTATTCGACGGCGTTGCGGTTCATCGCGAGCAATTCGTGTTCGATCTCGACCGTGTTGCCGTCGGGGCGGACCGTGCGGGCGTGCGCATCCTCGATGAGGCGCGGGCGGAGCTCGGCCGCAGCGCGAGACACTTCGCCATTTTGGGCACTGGCGCGGAGCTGGGCGGCGAAGTCCGGGTTGACGTCGAGACGGCGGTAGCCGGGCGTTTCGGCGTTGGCGATGTTAGCCGCGATGGCTTCCTGCCGGAGCGCGGAGGCATCGAGGAGTTTGCGGGCGATCTGGTAGTTGGCGGACTGAAAAATAGGATCGACCATGCCGCCCGATAAACAGGGCGCGTGCCACTTTGGCCGGTGACCGCCGAAGCCGCTTTCTTTCAGATAGATAAATTTTTCACCCGCGTAAATTTCGGCCCTCGCACGCTCCAGCAAGGAGCGAGAGGGCAATTTTTGCCGTGTTCGAATGCAGGCGAAAAAATTCGCCGCCGGGCGCTTCATTCACCGCCCGAACGGCCGATGAATGAGAACAATACCTCATGAGGGAAAGTGAGTTCGAATTCATCCGCACGCTCGTTTACGAGCACAGTCGCATCCACCTCGGTCCCGACAAGCGGGAGCTGGTGGCGGCGCGGCTGGGCAAGCGACTGCGCGCCACCCAAGCGCCCGACATCTCGGCTTACTGCCGAATGCTTCAGGATCCGTCCGGCGCCGGCGAGCTGTCGCATCTGATCGACGCCATCTCGACAAACCACACGTTCTTCTTCCGCGAGAACAGCCATTTCGATTTCGTGCGCGCCCAGCTCGTGCCCGAAATGCTCGCCCGGCAACGCGTCGAACGGTGGCCGCGCTTCAACGCTTGGAGCGCAGCCTGTTCCTCCGGCGAGGAACCCTACTCGCTCGCCATCACCCTCAACGAGTGCCTCCCCGCCTCCGCCGGCTGGAGCTGGCAGATTGAATGCACCGACATTTCGCACCGCATCCTCGAGAAGGCCCGCGCCGGCATCTACCGCGGCGAAGCCGTCTCCGCGCTGCCCGCCGCG
>CAYYVB010000171.1:0-7132 GCA_964475035.1 uncultured Opitutaceae bacterium
GGCGAGCTCGGGCGTGCGCACCATCTCGAGGAAGGACGACTTGGCCTTGAGCGCGCGGTATTCGGGCAGGTAGCGCCCGGCCTGACGCATCACCCAGATCGGCGGGCGATCGAGCGGCTGGCAGGCGGCGGCGGCGAGGAAACGTTGGCGGGAGGTCATGCTTGGAAAAGCGTGGTTCAGGTTCGGGTGGCCCAATCCTGGGGCTGGAGGAAATGTTCGGAGAGCCGCGCCTCCGGCGAGCCGGCGGGCGGCTGCCAGTCGTAGCGCCAGCTCACGAGCGGCGGGAGCGACATGAGGATGCTCTCGGTGCGGCCGCCGCTCTGCAGTCCGAAATGCGTGCCGCGGTCCCAGACGAGGTTGAACTCCACGTAGCGCCCGCGGCGGTAGAGCTGGAATTGCCGCTCGTGCTCGCCGTAGGGCGTCGCCTTGCGGCGCGCGACGATCGGCAGGTAAGCGGGCAAAAACGCGTCGCCGACGCTGCGCATCAAGGCGAAACTCGGGATGAAGCCCGGGGCGTTGTAGTCGTCGAAGAAGAGGCCGCCGATCCCGCGCGGCTCGTTGCGGTGCTTCAGGAAGAAGTAGTCGTCGCACCACTTTTTGAACTTCGGGTAAAGCTCCGCACCGTGCGGCTCGCAGGCGGCCTTGGCCGTGCGGTGCCAGTGGACGCAGTCCTCATCGAAACCGTAGTAGGGCGTCAGGTCGAATCCGCCGCCGAACCACCAGAGCGGTGCCCCTTCGGCGGCGCCTTCCGCGAGGAAGAAGCGCACATTGAGGTGTGTCGTCGGGACGTAGGGGTTGCGCGGGTGGATGACCAGCGACACGCCCATGGCATGAAAGGGCCGCCCGGCCAGTTCGGGACGGTGCGCCGTGGCGGAAGGCGGCAGGGACTTGCCGGCGACGTGGGAGAAGTTGACTCCCGCCTTCTCGAAAACGGCGCCGTTTTCGAGCACGCGGGAACGCCCGCCGCCGCCTTCCTCCCGCGACCAGCGATCCTCGCGGAACTCGCCGCCGTCATCCGCCTGTTCCAGCGCCGCGCAGATCGAGTCCTGCAGAGCGAGGAGATAGCTGGCGACGGCGTTGGGATCGGGAGCGGACATGCGTGGAGGAATCAGGAAAGCCGCGCGCAAGCGCCCGGCAACCCTAATGCCTGCAGCGTAACAGGCGGCCCGGCGGCGCGCCGTGCAGGCCTTGGCGGGCACGCGGCGGATTTTGTCGACCGGACACCCGAAAGGCCCGTCCCATCCGCACCCGCGACCGCGACCGCTGACGCCGCCGGGACTTTGTTGCTTATTAGCCCCATCGGGTTTGGGGCTAATAAGCAACAAAGGCGCGTGAACTCGGTCGCGCGGGGCGCGGGGCGGCGCGGGTGCTTGACGACTTTGCTAAAGTCCAAGGTCGACACCTCCGACGACCGGAGGTTTTCTCCCGTTTCGCTCCCTTCCCATGCTCACCACTCTTGCCGTGACCGGCTTCACGGTCGCCTTTTTTCACGCCGCGATTCCCACGCACTGGCTGCCCTTCGTGCTGGTGGCGCGGGCGCGCGGGTGGACGCGCGGCAAGACGCTCGCCGTCTCGGCTTTCGCGGGCCTGGGGCATGTCGCGCTGACCAGCCTGCTCGGCCTCGCGATCGCGTGGTTCGGCTTCCAAGCCGACGAGCACATGGGTGAACTCTTCCCGCAGATCGCGGGCGGCATCCTCTTTGCCATCGGCGCGTGGTATTTCTGGCGGCAATTCCGCGGCGGCGTGCTGCACCATCACGCCCCTGGCGGATCGCACCGGCCGAGCGAACGTTGCGGCCACTCTCACGATCACGGACACAGCCATTTCGAGGAGGAACTCGAGGGCACCGACCTTGTTTCCCGCCGCGCCGGCGACTGGGCGGCGATCACCGGGCTCTTCACGATGCTGACGCTGTCACCGTGCGAGGGGTTCCTGCCCGTCTATCTCTCCGGCGTGCAATACGGCTGGCGCGGCTTCTTCGTGCTCAGTGGCATCCTCGCCGTCGCCACTCTGGCGGGCATGATGCTGTTTACCTGGCTGACATTGATCGGCTTCGACAAGCTGCCGGTGCAGAAGCTCGAACGCTACGAAGCCGCGCTGCTCGGCACGATCTTCGTGGTCCTCGGCGCGCTGATGATCTTCGTCGAACACGGCCACGCGCACTAAGCCCAAGACTCGCGCAGATGCGCACTCCCGGCGATGGCTTCCCCGCCGTTTACCGCGGAGGCGGGCGATCGCCGGCGGCGCGGGTCCGCGTCTCGTCGTCGAGTTCGGCGCGGAGTCGGGCGATGATCGGATGATACGCCGTGTAACCCTGGCCGTAGGGCAGATTGAAGGCGTAATCGAAATCCGGCGGGTTGCGGCCTTGGTTGTGCTGGAGAACGGTCTCGAGCTTGTCCACGGCCTTGACGAATTTTGCCTCGGGCGTGGCGGCCGCGTTGTATTCCTCCCAGAGCGCGAGGAAGTCCGCGCGCACGGTCTCGGGGGCGGTGGTCAGCAGTTCGACCAAGTCGCGTCGCTCCTGCTCCAGCTTCGGGGCCGCGCCGGCCTGCAGCACGGCGGAGATGTCGCCATGGATCGCTTCGCCGAGGTCATGCACGAGCACGAGCGCGAGCACGCGGCCGAAATCCAGTTCGGGAAACCACGGCCTCAGGCTGAGCGCGAAGAGCCCCATCCGCCACGTGTGCTCGGCCGTGCTCTCCTGCTTGCCCTCGGAAGTCCACGCCGTGCGCGTGACGGTCTTCAACCGCTCGGCGCGGCGGAGAAAGGCGAGCAGACCGTGGATTTCGCCGGGAGACATGGGCGGCACGATGCGCAGCGGCGCCGGATAGGCAAGCGACGGAGCGCGCGATCTGGCGCAGGATGGTCAACGCCGCCTGAGGCGGGCGTGGCTAGCGCGATGAATCCGGCCGTTTATTGGCCGAAGGTGTGCCGCGCGACGAGGGCGGCGCCGATGGCTTGCGAGAGTTCGCCGAGCGTGGCGACGACGAACTTCAGTTTCGCGCGCTGCTGCGGGAAGAGATACGGCTGCGCGGCCGCGCGGATGCCTTCGAGATAACGCTCGCGAAACGCCGGCGTGGTCGCGCCGGGATCGATCAGGCCGCCGCCGATGACGACGAATTCCGGATCCAGCGCCATCGCCAGCGCCGCCGTGTGCAGACCGAGCGCGCGAGCCTGAAAGTCGAAGATGTCGAGCGCGAGCGCGTCGCCGCTTTGCGCGAGACCGCGGAGCGAGAGGGCCTTCTCCTTCGCCGGTGCCGTCGATGCCGCCAGCGGATGGCCCGGGTGCTTTTTGAGCATCTCCTCGAGCAGTTGGGGCAGACCCGAGATCGTCGTGTAGGCCTCGATGCAGCCCCAGTCACGGCCGCAACCGCAGCGGAAAGGACGGATGCCGCCGAGCAGATGCAGCGGCGCGGGCACATGGCCGGCCTCCATGCCGTTGAGCGTGTCGCCGTCGAGCGGTGCGCCGTTCGGGTCGACATAGGCGCAGCCGAGTCCGGAACCGGGCGCGAGCATCAGCACGCCCGCCTTGCGCCCGGCGCACACCCGGTGCGCCTCGCCGACGCCGCCGTAGTTGCCGTCGTTGCCGACGACAAGCGGGATGGAACGCCCGGCGGCCTCCGCGAGGGCGCGGCCGTAGTCGGCATGAAAATCCCAGCCGGCGAAACTCGCGGGCAGATTCGCCGAGTGCCCGAGCACGCCGTAGCTGTCGTAGGGACCGGGAATGGCGAGGCCCACGCCGCCAACCTGCGACCACGTGAGGTTGTTTTCGGCGAGGAAGCCGTTCACGCCTTCGATCCAGCCACGCACGACCGCCGCGGTGCCGGCCTGCGAGTTGGTCGAGCTCTGCCGCAGCTGGTGCGTGATGATCGTGCCGTCGGCGAAGATGCCGCCGGTCTTGGAAGTCGTGGCGCCGCTGTCGGTGCCGAGGAAAACGGGAAGGCGTGACATGGGGAAGGGGTGATCGGCCGGCAGCATGACGAGCGGGGCCGATGGCGCAACGCCGCTGCGCGTCAATGCGCGCAGACGCGGTGCGGGTCGACGGTGAAGCCCGCCTCGGTGCCCGTGAACTTGCCCCGTGCGGCGAGGAAGTCGACCAGCTCGGCGGCCGTCATCCCGTCGGCGGAGCAGGTGTGAAAGCGCGCTTCCGCTCCAAACTGCTCGACGATGAACGCGGCGAGGGAGGCGCGCGTGAAGAGGCGACCGGACCGGACCATCAGGTCCATGACTTCGTGACCGTGGATTTCAGGCATGACGCCGTCAGGATGCCCGAAACACCGCCGCGTCGCTCGGCGCGCCTTGGCGGCCGCGCGGCGGATTTTGCTCCGCTCGCGGATGCATCCGCGCTGCTTCGCAGTGCGACGCACGTTCTTTTTAATCCGTCGGCTGTTTACGCCCTCCCCACGCGGCGAAAACTCCTTTGTTGCGTATTACGCGCAAACGCAAATTTGCGTATTACGCAAATTACGCTCGAGGGCTGTTGAGCCCGGAAGCGGCGGGCGGAGGAACGAGCGTGACGGGAGGAGCGGCTTTAAGCCGTGATTGTATGCACGCTGCGCTGGGCGTCTGATCGGGGCGTGAAGCCCCTTATGCAGTTTCTTCTTCCCGCAATCCGGGGGGCAGTGGCGGCGGCCGGCGCGCGTCTTGGCGGGCAATGTTGCTTATTAGCGCCAAACTCGTTGGGGCTATTAAGCAACATTCGCAGGAATGGACTGCGTGCGGGAGCGAAGGGGCGTGCTTCGCTGGGTTCGCTAGCGGGCGAGCAGTTGCTGCGCGAGGAAGCGGGATTGGATTGCGGAGAGTTCCTGCAAACCGGCGCGGGCGAGGACGAGGAGGCGGTCGAGTTCCTCCTGCGAGAAGGTCGCTTCCTCACCCGTGCCCTGCACCTCGACGAACTTGCCTTGGCCGGTCATCACGACGTTGAAGTCGACCGCGGCATCCTTGTCCTCGACGTAGTTGAGGTCGAGGAGCGACTGATTGTCGAAGAGGCCGACGCTGATGGCGGCGACGGAATCGGTGAGCGGGTTTTCGGCGATTTTCTTCGCGTCGAGCAGCTTCTGGATGGCGAGGCGGGCCGCAAGGTAGGCGCCGGTGATGGAGGCGGTGCGGGTGCCGCCGTCGGCTTGAAGGACGTCGCAGTCGATCCAGAGCGTGTTCTCGCCGAGCTTGCCGAGGTCGAGCACGGCGCGGAGGGAGCGGCCGATGAGGCGCTGGATCTCGACGGTGCGGCCGTCGAGCTTGCCTTTGGAGATGTCGCGCGCCTTCCGGTCGAGGGTCGAGTAGGGCAACATCGAATACTCGGCGGTGAGCCAGCCGCCCTTGACGCCCTGTTGCTTCATCCACGAAGGGACTTTCGGCTCGATGGTGGCGGCGCAGATGACGCGGGTGGCGCCGAAGCCGATGAGGACCGAGCCGGAGGCGTAGGGGGCGATGTTCGCCTCGATCGTGATGTTGCGGAGCTGGTCCGGGCGGCGGCCGTCGGGGCGCGAGAAGGAAGACATGCGCCGAGCAGACCGGCGCGGGGGGCCCGGGGCAAGGCTGGAGACGAACGCGCCAGAAAAGCGCGAGCGCAGGCGAGAGGGAGCTACCACCACCCTTGGTGATGAAACCCAGAGCCGGGAGCCGAAAGCTCCCGCTACTTCGGTCTCAACGGAGCGGTGGCTCAGCTCGGATTGCTGGGCAACTCGTCCTCATCCTCGGCCTTGGCGGGGCGGAAAGGTGCGCGCGAGGCGGCGAGCTTATGCGAGACGGTCTTCTGCGTCTGCTGTTGCTGCATGTGCGCGATGAGGCGGTCGTTGAAATCCTTCGCGGGATCATGGCCCATGACCTTGAGGGCCTGCACCATGGCGGCGACCTCGACGAGCCGGGCGATGTCGCGGCCTGGGCGGACGTAGAACTCGATGTGCGGGACCTTGATGCCGAGGATCTCGTAATAGTTTTCCTCGAGGCCGGTGCGTTCCTCGACGACTTCGGGGGTCCATTCCTTGAGCGACACGACGAGGTCGATGCGCTTCTCGCGTCGGATGCTTTTCACGCCGAACATCTCGGCGATGTTGATGATGCCGATGCCGCGACACTCCATGTAGCCGCGGTTGAGCTCGCGCGAGCTGGCGGCGAGTTCGCGTTCGTCGAGCAGGCGGATGCAGGTGAGGTCGTCCGCGACGAGCGAATGGCCGCGTTCGATCAGCGCGAGGGCGCACTCGGATTTGCCGATGCCGGAATCGCCGCGGATCATCACGCCGATGCCGCGGATGTCGAGGGTGGTGGCGTGCTCCGTGCCCTGCGGGGCGAACTCGTTGTCGATGCAGAGCGTGGCCGCGTTCACGAAGTTCATCGTGATCATCGGCGTGCGGAAGATCGGCAGGTGCATCTCTTGCGAGACGGCGAGCATCGGGTGCGTGGCGACGTAGTTGCGCGTGAGCACGATGCAGGGGATGCCGCGCTTCACCATTTCCTGGAAGATCTCGATCTGCTGCCGTTGCGAGAGCGTCTTGAGGTAGGTCATCTCGGCGGCGCCGAGCACCTGGATGCGCTTGTTCGCGAAATATTTGAAGAAACCCGTGAGCGCGAGCGACGGGCGGTTGATCGAGCCTTCCTTGATCAGGCGGTGCAGGCCCTCCTCGCCGGTGACGAGCTCGAGCTCGAGCTTCTGACGGTAGGTTTCGAAGAAGTGCGAGACGGTGATGCCGTTGATGGCGCGGGTGGGCATGGGGGCGACGAAAGGAGCGAGGAGCTGGTAGCGAGGAGTGAGTAGGGGAAGAAGGTCGTGGTAACAAGTTCCTACTCGCTACCCGCTGCTCGCTCCTCGCTCCTCACAGATTGAAATCCTGGCCGAGGTAGAGCTCGCGGGCCTGCGGGTCGTTGATGAGGAAGTCGCCGGTGCCCTCGGTCATGACCTTGCCCTTGTGGATGATGTAGCCGCGGTCGACGATGCGGAGGGTTTCGCGCACGTTGTGGTCGGTGATGAGCACGCCGATGCCGCGCTGCTTGAGGTCGAGGATGATCTTCTGCACCTCGGCGACGGAGATCGGGTCCACGCCGGCGAACGGCTCGTCCATGAGCAGGAAACGCGGGCGCGTGACGAGGGCGCGGGCGATCTCGAGGCGGCGGCGCTCGCCGCCGGAAAGCGTGT
>CAYYVB010000172.1:0-228 GCA_964475035.1 uncultured Opitutaceae bacterium
CTCCTGCTCCTTGCGTTCGAGGTCGACGAGCCAGGACTTGTTGTCGGTCGTGAGGCCGCGCAGGCGGTCGAGCTCGGCGTCGTAGCCGGCGCGGATGTAATTACCGTCGGCGAGGTCGTTCGGGAGTTCGTCGGCGAGGCCGCGTTGGAGCAGTTCGCGCAACGCGGGGAGATCGGTGAGGCGCGCGCGGATCTGCGCCACCTGGCCACCGTGCGAGCCGACGAGATG
>CAYYVB010000172.1:238-7125 GCA_964475035.1 uncultured Opitutaceae bacterium
CGGCCGAGGATGCGCGGGATGTCGCGGACCTTGTTGAGCAGTTCGCGCACGGCGGCGAGGTCGCTCGGCTGGGCGACGAATTCACCGACGACCGTCTGGCGGCGGCGGATCTCCGCGAGGTCGAGCGCCGGGGCGGCCAGCCAGCGCTCGAGGAGGCGGGCGCCGGCGGCGGACGTGGTGCGGTCGATGGCGCCGAGGAGCGAGGCGTCGCGTGTGCCGCGGATGGATTGGAAGATCTCGAGGTTGCGCAGCGTCGCGGGGTCGAGGAGGAGCGTCTGCGCGCTGCGGTATTCCTGGAGCGAGCGGAGGTTCTCGGGCTTGGCGCAGAGATTTTCCGTCGCGTAGTGGACGACCGCGCCGGCAGCGCCGAGGGCGGGGTGGGTGTGCGCGAGGCCGAAGCCCTGCAGGTTGAGCACGCCGAGCGCGTCCATCACGGTCTTGGCGCCGCTCGCGACCTCGAAGTGGTAGCCCGGCAGCTCGGTGACGAGGCGCTCGGCGCAAAAGTGCGCGACGGCGTGCGTCGTGTGCTGCTCGTGCGGCGCGGCCTTCCATTTCTCCAGCTCGCCGTCGATGAGCACGAGTTCGGCCGGATCGAGCGCGGTGAGGACGGGGAGGAGATTCTCCGGGCGGGCGTCGCTGGCGACGCGGAACTCGCCGGTCGAGACATCGAGCCACGCGGCGTGCAGGCCGTGCTTGTTGAGCTCGAGCGCGCAGAGGTAGTGGTTCTTCGCCGCGTCGAGCTGGTTGGCCGAGAGCGTGGTGCCGGGCGAGAGGATGCGCGTGAGCTGGCGCTTGACGAGTTTACCGGCCTTGGCGGGCTCGGCCTGATCGCAGATGGCGACCTTCTTGCCCGCGGCGAGGAGCTTGTTGACGTAGTTGTCCGCGGCGTGGAACGGGATGCCCGCCATCGGGTAGTCTTGGCGCTTCGTCAGCGTGATACCGAGCAGGCGCGACGCCATCTCGGCGTCCTCGAAGAACATCTCGTAGAAATCCCCAAGCCGGAAGAGCAGCAGCGTATTCGCCGGGAGGCCGCGTTTGACCTCGAAATACTGCTGCATCATCGGGGTGAGTTTTTCGGACATGAAGCGCTCTTCTTGGCGCACGAGGCCGGGGAGGGCACGCCGAAAATCGCTCCGCCCGGGAGGGGATTTCGCGCTGGTTTCGGAGCACGGGCTGTGCTTCGTCTCTGCCCGTGGTGCAGCTCCATTCAGTCGACCTCGGCGGCCCCGGCCGCCCCCCCATGCTCGTCCTCCATGGCCTGCTCGGCTCGTCGCGCAACTGGCAGACGACCGGGCGCGACCTGGGCGCACAATTTCATGTCGTCGCCCTCGACGCCCGCAACCACGGGCGTTCGCCGCACGTCGCGGAGATGTCGATCGAGGCGATGGCCGGCGATACGCTGGCATGGATGGATGCTCACGGCTGGGCGCAGGCGACGATCGTCGGACACAGCATGGGCGGGAAGGTCGCGATGTGGCTGGCCTGCCGGCATCCGGAGTGGGTGACGCGGCTGGTGGTCGTCGACGTGGCACCACGCGACTACAGCTGGCAGGGGCATCGCGCGGAATTCATGGCGATGCACGAGCTGAACCTGGCGAATCTCCAATCGCGGCAGGAAGCGGAGATGCGCTTCGAAGCGCGCGTGCCGGACCTCGGGATGAGGAAATTCCTCGCGACCAACCTCGCGCGCGGCGACGACGGCCGCTGGCACTGGGCAATCAACCTGCCGGCGCTGACGGAGGCGTTGCCGAAATTGGAAAAGGACGCGCTCACCCCGGACGACCGTTACGCCGGTCCGACAACCTTCATCGTCGGCGGCCGCTCGAACTACGTGCACGAGGCGGACCACGCCGTCATCCGGCGGCACTTCCCGGCGGCGCGAATTGAAGTGATCCCGCTCTCCGGCCACAACCCGCACATGGATGCGCGAGTGGAATTTGTTCGCGCGGTGATGGCGAGCTGAGGCGCTTCAGACCTCGGGGGCGAGGGGGAGGGCGCGACCCTCAGCCACGGCGTCGCGGCTGCGCTGCGCGTGGCTCATCCAGCGGCGACGCTTCCAGCGGTGATACATGATGAGCCCGCGCACCCATTCCTCCAGCAGCAGGATGATCCAGATTCCGGTCAGCCCCCAACCGAGTTTCAATCCGACCATCCAGCACAGCGGCACGCTGATGCACCATTGGGAAATCGCCGCGATCGTGACCGGAAAACGCGCGTCGCCCGTCGCGCGCAGCGCATTGATCACGACGATGTTCAGGACCCGGCCCGGTTCGTAGATCACCGTCAGGCGCAGCAGGAGCGCTCCGGCCGCGATGATGTCGGTCTGGCGGGAAACAGGCCGAGCAAAGGACCGCCAAAGACCGCGACCAGCACGCCCAACGCTCCCGCGAGGACCATGCCCCATTTGACGCTCCGGATCACTTCGCGATAGGCGCCCTCGAAATCACCCGCTCCGATCATGCGCCCGATGTAGATCTCCGTGCCTAAACCGAGCGCCACCGTGAAGAGAATCACCAGCAACGTCACCTGCCGCGTGTAGGTCAGCGCAGCCAGGCTGTCGGAGCCGAGCTGGGCAACGAAGCTTGTGACAACCATCACGGTGAGCCAGTAGCTCAAATGTTCGCCCGCGGCAGGCAGGCCGATGTGCAGGATGCGGCGCACGTGCGCGAGTTTGACGTCGACGAAGTCGCGCGCCCGCAACCAGAGCTTGAGCCGCCGATCCAACAACACCCAGAGCGCAAGGCTGGCGAAGACGCGGCTGATGACGCTCGCCAGGGCGACGCCCGTCACGCCCATCTGAGGCGCGCCGAAGAGTCCGAACAGCAGCACGCAATTTCCGGTCACGTTGATGATATTCTGGAGCAAGGTCACCACCATCGCGTCCCGCATGTGTCCATGCGCGCGCAACGCGGCGCCGAGCGACGTGTTCATCGCCTCGAGGAAGAGCGTCCCGCCCATGAGCACCAGGAAAGGACGGGCGTGCACCATCAGCTCCTCCGGCAGCTGCATCAGGCGCAGCAGGGGCGTCGCGAAGAGAAATCCCACGAGACTGGCGGCGACGCCGATCCAGGTGTTCACGGCGATCGCGGTCGTGACGATCTTCTCCGCGCCCCGGCGGTCGCCGGCGCCCACGTGATGGGTGATGACGACGCTCGCCCCGATGCCGATGAAGTTGAAGCAGATCAGCGCCAGCACCACGAGTTGGTTCGCCACCCCGAGCGCAGCCACGGCCGCGTCCGAGACATACGACACCATGAACGTGTCCACGACGCCGATAAGGATGCGCAGCGCCTGTTCGATGAAGATCGGCCAGGCGATCGTCAGCAGGCTGGGTGCGCGAGAAGAGTTCGGTTGCAAGGGCTGAACCGGAGTTGTCACCGGGGCCGGCAAGGGGAGTCAAAAATCATTTCCGCGTTATGACTCACGCCGAAGTGGCCGCGTCCTCGCCTCAGCGTCGCGACCAGAGACGCAGCGAACTCAACAGAAAATCCTCGAGCGCGTTGGCCTCGTTGAGATTGAGGCGGAGGAGGCTGACGTCGCGCTCCATCTGGGCCACGGCGGCGACCAGCGCGCGGCGGGCGGCTTCGTCGCCGCGGGCGAGCCGCTCCTGGCCGAAGTCCCGCGTGGCGCGTTCGAACTCGGCGAAAAGTTTCAGGCGGATGCCGTTGGTGATGCCGGTCTGGATGGCTTCGACCTCGTCATCGTCGAGATCCGGCGGAAGCTTTTCCTTTTGCTGTTTCCAGCTCTGGTCCGTCGCGGCGGCGAGGACGGCGTTGAAGCGCGTGACGAGGCCGTAGACGCCCATGACCTGCGCGGCGACGGCGCGTTTCTCGGCGACGCCGTCGGCGGCGCGGCCGAGCCACGCGGCGTAAACGGCGAGCGTCTGCGCCCATTTTTCCTGCGTGGCGGCGTCGCAGTCGGCGAGAGCGGCGTGGCCCGAATCGGTGAAACGGAAATGCAGGCAGCGGCTGCGGATGGTCGTGAGCAGCGAGTAGGGCCGCGTCGTGAGCAGGAGGATGGTCGTGCTCGCGGGCGGTTCCTCGAGCGTCTTGAGGAAGATGTTGGCCGCGGACGCGTTCATCCGCTCGGCCTCGTAGATGACGGCGACCTTGCGGTGCGAGACTTGGGGCGAGACCTGGATCTTGCCGATGAGCTCGCGGGTGGGATCGGCGAGGATCTGGCGCGATTTGCCGGCGGGCCGGAGCGCGAAGAAATCGGGATGCTGTTTCGGCGGGAAAACCTGCGAGGGCTGGCGCGGGTCGTTGAGCAGGCGGTCGGCGATGCCGTGGGCGATGTGCGCGAGGGTGGCAAGATTCTCGCCGTGCAGGAGCAGGCTGTTGGCGAGGCGGCGGCGCTCGATGGCGCGCTCGATGACGGCGACGGCGGGTGTGCCGGCGAGCGATTCGGGCCAGGGAGCGGGTGCAGCGGTTGCCACAGGCGAAAGGCGAACGAAGGGAGAAAGGGGAGGCGCGCGAATGCGGAGTTATTCGAAGCCGAGCCGCAACTGAACCGCGCCCCAGATCTGTTCCTCCAAGGCGTCAGCGGTCTGCGTGCCGTCGATCACGACGACGCGCTCCGGCCATTGTCGGGCGAGGAGCAGGTAGCCTTCGCGGACCTTGTGGTAGAACTCGATGTTCTCGCGTTCCATGCGGTCGGGCAGGTCGGAGGCGCGCTGGCGGATGCGCTGCAGGCTGACCTCGGTCGGCACATCGAGCACGATGGTGAGATGCGGCATGACGGTGCCGACGGCAAAACGGTTGATCTGGTTGACCGGGTCGGGGGCGAGGTTGCGCGCGATGCCCTGATAGACGGTCGAGGAATCGAGGAACCGATCCGAGAGCACGACGGCGCCGCGGAGCAAGGCCGGTGCGATCACCTCGCGGACGAGCTGGGCGCGGGCGGCGGCGAAAAGCAGGAGCTCCGTCTCCGGGCACATCTCGTCGCCGCGGTGATTGTGGATGAGAATATTCCGCACCTGTTCGCCGATCTCGGTGCCGCCCGGCTCGCGGGTTGCCATCACTTCGCGGCCGAGTTTCTGGAGGTGCTCGGCGAGACGGGCGATCTGGGTGGATTTGCCGGAGCCTTCGGAGCCTTCGAACGAGATGAGGCGACCGGCCTGCTGCTTGGGCTTGCTGTTGGACATGGGAAAAGTGACTGCGCTCACGAAACGCCCGCGCCCACGGTGCGGCAACCCCAATTGCACGCGGCGCGGCGTGGAAACCCCTTGATTGCGCCGCCGTGTCGCGCCAACACTCGCGCCCATGGTCATTTTCGCCCCGGTGACGCCACCGCTAGCGTTGCTGAACATCGTCCAGGTCTTCCAGAACTCCGATCCCGTCGGCCAGGTCATCGTCGTCGTGCTGATCATCTTCAGCATCTTCGCGTGGTCCGTCATGCTCGGGAAGAATTCCGAGCTGAACAAACTCCGCTCGCTCAACCACCAGTTCGACCGCCGCCTGCGCGAGGAGCGCAAGGTGCTCGATCTGCCGGAGTCGTTCCGCAACATGCGGCACATCCCCTACGCGGACTGCTTCGCCGACGCCATCGAAGCCTACTGGCGCGCCGCCGCCATCGGCCAGGAACAGGGTGAGGACTCGCTCCGCGCGCGCCTCGAGCACGCCGAGAACGCCATCTCCCGCGCGCTCGCCCGCCAGATCCTCCGCTACGAGGAGAACATGATCTGGCTCGCGACGATGGTGTCGGTCGCGCCGTTCATGGGCCTGCTCGGCACCGTGTGGGGCGTGATGGAATCCTTCACCGCCGTCTCCGTCATGCAGAGCGCCAGCATTCAGACGCTCGCCCCCGGCGTGTCGTCCGCGTTGCTGACCACCGTGGCCGGCCTCGTCGTCGCCATCCCGTCCGTCGTCGGCTACAACGCCCTCCTCAACAAGACGCGCACGCTCACGACCGAGATCGAGAACTACGCCAGCTCGCTCGCCGACCGCATCGAGCTCGAGATGACGAAATAAGGAGCAGACGCCATGGCCCGCACCTTCAAGCGCCCGCGCGCGATGCAGCCCCTCTCGGAGCTGAACGTCACCAACCTCATCGACGTCGCCTTCACGCTGCTCATCATCTTCATGATCGCCACGCCCCTCATCCAGCAGGAGCAGACGATCCCGGTTAACCTGCCCGTCGAGTCGAAAAGCCAGCAGGCCAAGCCCGATCCCGACACCAAGTTCGTGACGATCACCGTCCAAGCCGACGGCAGCTGCCGCCTCGGCGACCGCGTGGTCCCGCTCGCGCGCATGCGCACCGCGCTCGCCACCTACGCCGCCGAGCCGAAACCGCCCGTCTTCCGCATCCGCATGGACGCGAAGGCCACGGCGCAGCAGTTCATCACCGTCATGGACGCGCTGAAACAAAATAACCTGTCGCGGGTCACCTTCGACACGCAGGTCGGCAACTGATCCGCGGCCCCGCGCCATGCGCGCCAATTCCCCCAGCGCCTACTTCGCCTCGCTGTCGCTCCATGCGGCGGTGGTGACCGCAGTATTTTTGCTGGCGCTGCTCCTCAATCGTCAGGCACCGGAGCCACCGGTGATCTTCGAACTCGTCGCCGGCGAACCGCTCGACGGCGCCGAACGCGGTCCCTCCGTGCCGGATGACCTCAAGCTCAGCATCCCCAAGGTCAAAACCCCGCCGCGGTCCGAACCGGAGACCAAGGTGGAACCTCCGCCGCAGGTAAAGGAGCAGCCCCGTCCGGTGGAAAAAAAGGTCACACCACCGAAGGAGACCGTGAAGAAGGCCCCGCCCAAGCAGGAGCCCAAGACGGTGCCGAAACAGGACCCGAAGATGACTTATGAGGAATTCGTCCGGCAGCACGGTGCGCCGAAGACGCCGACCAACACCCCGCCGCGCCAGGTGAAGACGCCGCGCATCGACAC
>CAYYVB010000173.1:0-7099 GCA_964475035.1 uncultured Opitutaceae bacterium
TCGAGGGCGAGCATGGCGCGGTCGACACCGACCTGGTCGGTGGCGTCCATGCCGATCAGCGCGGGGGCGATCTTGGCTTTCACGTTGGCGACGGCCTTGAGCGTGCCCTTGCCGAGGTAGCGCTTCTTGTCGCCATCGCGAAGTTCCAAGGCCTCGTGTTCGCCAGTCGATGCGCCCGAGGGCACGGCGGCGCGGCCGAGTTGGCCGGAGGCGAGGCGAACGTCGACCTCGACAGTGGGATTGCCGCGGGAATCGATGATCTCGCGGGCGGTGACGGCGGTGATGGTGGTATTCATCAGAGGAGAATTGAGGTGAATAAATGGCTGGAGCGCCCAGTCGGTCAGGGCGGACGCAGGCGCGCAACGACCCTCTGCGTCAAGTATGCGGCGGGCGGCTGAGGCCGATGCGGTAGAGGAGCCGCTGGAAGGCGTTGGGTTCCTTGGGGCGGTATTCCTCGGGCAATTGGTCCGCGTGTCCGTGCCGGATGGCGGCGCCGATGGGCGTGCCGCCGTTATAGTTGCGGATGAACAGCGTCGTGCGGTTGAAGAATTCGCGCGGCACTTGGTTCAGATGGCCTTCGACGGCGGCGGCGTGGAGCGGCGTGTCGCCGAAATCGTTGCGCGAGATGAGCAGGTCGATGCTCAGGCGCTCGCGCGGGATCTGGTTGAGATAACCTGATTCTGCGGCGGCGTGGATGACGGTGTAGCCGGCTTTGGAAGCGAGCAGAAGATGATCATGCGTGAAGAGCTCGGCCGGAATCTGGTCGAGGTGGCCGGAGATGGCGGCGGCGTGCAGGACGGTGTCGTTGTTCGCGGTCTTCGAGAGCAGATTGGCCGCGCTGAGAAATTCGACCGGCACTTGGTCGAGATGACCGTTGAAAGCCGCGACGTGGAGGACGGTCTCACCGCTGATATTGGGAGTGGTGAGGGTCTCGGAGCGGAGGAAAGGGCGGGGGACGCGATCGAGCGTGCCGGCCTCGGCGGCCTCGTGGAGCAGCGTGTTGCCGTGATCGGTCTTCTGCAGGATGGTCTCGACGGTGAGCAGGCCGGGCGGGATCTGATCAAGCGTGCCGGCGGAGGCGGCGAGGTGCAGCGGAGTGTATCCGCTGTTCGAACGCAGCAAGAGGTAGTCGCGCGTGCGGAAGGCGTCGGGGAGTTGGTTGAGCCGTCCGGTGCGCGCGGCGAGGTGGATGGGCGTGTAGCCGGCGTCGTTCTTGATCGTAAGCGTTTCGCCGGTCAGCAGCGCCTGCGGGAGCTGGTCGAGCGAACCGTATTTGGCGGCAAGGTGCAGCGGCGTGTTGCCCGAGGCGTTGCGCCGCGCGAGATTGGCCGGGGTCAAATCCGCCACCGGCACGAGGGGAAAGGTGCCTTCGCGGGCGGCGGCGAAAAAGTCGATGTTTGCCATGCGGAACCGGCCAGCAGCGAAGCACGCGCCGCACCGCACAGGCAACCCTATTCCCCGGCGGCATGCGGCGTGTTTGGGTTTGCCAAGCTCCGGGGTGAAAACAAGTTTGGCGCGCGATGACCGCACCTGCTGGCGCTTCCAAATCACCGCTGCCCAAGAAGGGCTCCGTGCTCATCGTCGACGACGAAAAACCGCTCAGTGCCCTCTACGCCGAGGCCTTGTCCCCGCTGTTCGAGGTCGACACCGCATCCTCCGCGCGCGAAGCCGGCTTTCTCCTCCACAAGAAAAATTACAAGGTGCTCGTCTGCGACCACCTCATGCCCGGCGGCAACGGCCTGAGCTTTCTCGTCCACGTCCGCGAGGAGTATCCGAACACCCAGCGCATCCTCGTCACCGGCTACATGAAGCCCGAGATGCTGCTGCGCAGCGTCAACGAAGCCGCGCTTTACCGCTATCTGCTCAAGCCCGTTTCACTTCCCGAGTTGGTGAAGACCGTCGAGGAAGCCGCCAAACTCCACGATCAGGCCATCGCCGCGGGTTGAGGTCATGAGCGCCGACGCCCCGCAACGCCCGGTGGTGCTGCTCCTCGACGACGAGTTGCAGCTCACGGCGGTGATGGCCCGCGCGCTCGAAGGGGAATTCGAAGTCGAGATCGCCGCCAACGTCGAGGAGGCCCGCCTGCTCCTCGGCACGCGCAAATTCTCCGCCCTCATCTGCGACCACATGATGCCCGGGGAGAAACAGGGCCTCGATTTTCTTGTCGAGGCGATGACCGTGCAGCCCGAGGCAAAACGCATCCTCATGACCGGTTATATGAATCCGGAACTGCTCGCGCGCGGCGTCTCGCTCGCGCAACTCAGCGCCGTGCTCCTGAAGCCCGCGACGTTCCAGCAGATCCGCAAGGCGCTGCACGACGCGCTCGGCTTGAGCGTCTGAATTCGGCAAGGAGTAGCGCAGGCGTCCCGCCTGCTTTTCCGGTCCAGGTCTGATCGCAAACGACACTGAAGCCCACTTCCGGCCCGGCGGTCCGGCCCCGACCTAACTCGCGCGCGTCGCCTCTAGGGCCTTCGCCAGCACGCCGCGCCACAGCTCGGCCTCACCCGCGATGCCGTGGGCCGCGAGTCGCCCTTCAATCTCCGCAAGCGTGGGCTCGACGACCGCATGACGCGGGTCGCCCGGCCACTCGGGCCGCACCGCGCGCGCAAGCGCCCAGCAGGCCCAGGCGCGCCAGCGGCGTTGGTCGCGGCGCGGCTCGTTCATGCGGTCGGCCAGATGCTGGAAATGCACGCGCGGGTTGCCGATGAAAACGTCCGGCGGCGTGTGCCCGAGAAACCACGCCATCGCCGCGTAGGGCAACGGCCACTCTCGCAACACCGCCTCGTCGCCCCGCAGGTCGGCGCCGAGCGCTCGGTCCAGACACAGCGTCGCGCGCGCCGCGAGCCCGCGTCGCCAGAGATAATGCCCGTAGGTGAGCGCCGTAAGATAAAACGCCTCGCCACGGGCCGACCCCAACGCCGTGAGCGCGCCCGCATCCATCGCATCCGGTGGCGCGGGGAGGTGAGGGCAGGGCGGGAGCGGTGTGGTCATGCGATCTTACTCTTGGTTTGGCTCGGACTCATTCCGAGTGGAACCGAGGCGTCAGAGATGACGATTGGGATCAAGGGCCGGAGAACGAGAACGATTTTTCCCGGCCGCGCGCGGCGGCCGTGAAGATGTGGCTTGGCGCGCCGGCCCCGCTCCGCGCATAACAGGAGGCCTGCAAACCCCCGATCCAGACCTGATCAACGAAGTCCGCGGCTGGCGCCGCGCGGCGTTGTGGTGCGTGGCGACGCTGCTCCGGGTCTGGGTGCGCACGCTGCGTTTCGAGGTCGACGCGGACACGCTGGCCAAGCTGACGAAGTCCGACGAACCCGCCGCCATCGTGCTTTGGCACAACCGGCTCTTCCTCTCGCCGGAGTTTTTCCGCCGCTACCGCACGCAGCGGCGCGTCTACGGGCTCGTCAGCGCGAGCAAGGACGGCGCGTGGCTCGCCGCCTTCTACCGCATGATCGGCATTCATCCCGTGCGCGGCTCCAGCAGCAACCTCGGTCGCGAGGCCGCCAAGGTCCTGATCGAAAAGATGCGCGAGGGGCACGACATCGGCATCACGCCGGACGGTCCGCGCGGGCCGATGTATACGGTCGAGCCCGGCGTTCTCGTCGTCACCCGCCGCCTGCACGCCCCGATGGTCCTGCTCGGCGCCGAATTCACCCGCGCCTGGCGGCTGCGGAGTTGGGACCGGTTCTACATCCCCGTGCCGTTTTCGCGCATCCGGATGCGTTCCGCCGTGCTCCCGCCGGTCAACGCCGCCGGGGATAAACTCACCGCCGACGACGTGAGGGCGGCCTTGTTGGCGGTGAACCCGGATTTGCCGCTTCCGGATTGACCCTCACAAACGCAACAACCGCCGGGAACGGCGGTTGGGCGGGAAAATGGTCGGGCTGGTGAGATTCGAACTCACGACCTCTTGCACCCCATGCAAGCGCGCTACCAGGCTACGCTACAGCCCGATGATCCATCGGAAGGCGGAGGAAGCCCCACGCTCCGAGGCGAGGCAAGTCATTATTTTTCGGCGGAGCGCCGGGTCGCGGGCGGAAGGCTGGCGTCCCCGGCGTGACTCGAACACGCGACCAGCGGTTTAGAAAACCGCTGCTCTATCCAGCTGAGCTACGGGGACGAATCCATGCGGACGTTGCGTCAACCCCGCCCGCTTGTCGAGCGCGCGGCGGACGGGCCAAAAAACACAAAACCCTCCGGCACAAGAGCGCCGGAGGGTCGAAAGTGGTGGTGGAGGCTGGAGTCGAACCAGCGAACGGCAGGAGCCGAATTGATTTACAGTCAACGCCCTTTGGCCACTTGGATACTCCACCATCAAGGAACGAAGGGCCAAAGTAGGTGGACGGACGCGCGTTTGCCAAGAGGTTTTTTGTGCGGGCCGAAAACACTGCGTTTCCACTCGGGAAATTGCAGGGCTTGTGCGGGTGCCGTCTCCTTCACAACACGCCGGCTTGTCGGAAGCTGTAGTAGCCCGTGCCGCGCGGGTCGGTGGCGGGGCGGCCGAGGATGACGTGGTCGATCAGGTCGATGTCGACGGCCTTCGCGGCTTCGCGGAGCTGACGCGTGAGCTGGACGTCGGCGGCGCTGGGCGCAGGGTCGCCGCTGGGGTGGTTGTGCGCGCAGATGACGGCCGTCGCGCCGTGGCGGATCGCCTCGCGAAACACTTCGCGCGGGTGCGCGAGGCTGCTGGTGGCGGTGCCGGAGGTGACTTCGACCTGTTTGAGGAGGCGGTTCTTGCGGTTCAGACAGAGCACCCAGAATTTCTCGATGCCAAGACCGGTGGTCGCGGGTTCAAGGTGGTCGCGCACGCGTTCCGGGCGGTCGAGAATTGGGTCGAGCTCGCGGCGGCCGGCGAGGACGCGCCGGGCGAGTTCCATGACCGCGAGGAGCTGCAGTGCCTTGACGCGGCCGATGCCTTTCTGGCGGCGGAAATCGGCTTCGCTCCAGTCGACGAGCACGGCCAGTGAACCTGCCTCGGCGAGGAGCTGTTGGGCGATGGTGAGGACGTTGTTCCCCTTGCCGCCGCTGCGGAGGAGCATCGCGAGGAGCTCGGTGTCGCTGAGCGAACCGGCGCCGAGTTTTTGCAGTCGCTCCTGTGGGCGGTCGTTGACCGCGAGGTCCTTGACGCGGAGAGGAGGGTAGGGAGCGGGGTCGTTCATCGGGCCGGGGTGTCTCACCCGCTGGCCCGCGAGTTTAACACGCTCAGTAGTGTTTCACGTAGCCGTTGCGTCGCAGGCGCTCGAGCCAGCGTTCCTGCGCCTCGCGGGCGCTTTGCTGGACCAGGATGCGCTCGATCTGGTCGCGGACCTCGTCGATCGGCTGGATGCCGGCGTGCTTGCGGTCCTCGACGTAGAGGAGGAAGGCGCCTTCCTGCATGATGAGCGGCTCGCTGTGCTGGCCCTTTTCGAGGGTGAAGAGCACATTGGAGAATTCCTCGCGGAGGTCGGAGCGTTTTTGCCAGCCCCAGTCGCCGCCTTTGGTGCGGCGGGAATCCTGTGAAAAGAGGCGGGCGAGGTCGGTGAAGCTGGCGCCGGTGGCAAGCTGCTTGGTGATGCTCGCGGCTTTCTCACGGAGACTGGCGTCGTCTTCACCGGGGCTGCGGGTGAGCTGGATGAGGCGAAGGTGGACCTGGTCTTCCTGGTAGAACCGTTCCTTGTTTTCGTCGTAGAAGGTCTGGATCTTCACCGGGCTGACGGTGCTGGCGGACTTGCGCTGTTGCGAACGCATGTAGCCGTAGATCATGTCCTCCTCGATCTCCTTGCGGTAATCCTTCTGCGAGATGCCGCGGCTGCGGAGGTAGGCGAGATACTTGGAACGGTCGCCGTCGAACTGCGTGGCGATGATTTCGGCGAGTTGGTTGTCGATCAGGCCGGAGGGGACCTTGCGCTTCTCGTCCTTGTAGAATTCCTTCACGATCAGGACGCGGTCGATGAGCTGCTGGACGATGTTCTCCTGGAGCGCGTTGACCTTTTCGTTGAACTCGCGCTCGTTGCGGCTCTCTCGCTGGACCTGCTGCAGGAGGGGAACGATTTCGCGGCGGATGTCGTCGACGGTGATGACCTTGTCCTCGACCACGGCGGCGATGCCGTTGGCGAACTGGAGGTTCAGGCGGTCGGTGACAGCCTTTTCTGCATCAGCCGGAACGTTTTGCGCAAGCGACGCGACCGGCAGGGCAAGCAACAGAAGGGCGGTGGCGGTCGGGAAACGGAAACAGCGTAACGTCATGGATTCGGGAGATTCTGCAGAAAAACGAGAAGTTCTTTCAACCTTGCGAGGGGAGTGGGGCCGGTCAAGCGGGGAAACCGTCCGTGTAACTGGATGAAGTCGTCGCGGCGGCCGCTGTGTCGCAGGCACTTCAGCTTCCCTGCGTCGGTCTCGACCGAGAGCAGGCCCTTTTGTTCCGCGCGGACGCGGATTTCGGTCACCAGCAGGAGCGCGCGCACCTCGTTGCCGAACTTCCCGAAGCGGTCGCGCAATTCGGCCTCGATCTCCTTGATCGCCGCCGGGCTCTCGGCCATCGCCAGCCGCCGGTAGAAATCGATGCGCAGGCGCGTCTCGCCGATATAGGCCGCGGGCAGGCGCGCCTGGATCTTCGCGAACTCGCCCGCCTCGCGCTCGGCCGCCTTCAGCGCCGTGTAGCTGTCGGTCGCCTCGGTGCGTGCCGTCGTCGTGCTGTCCGCGCCCTCGCCGACGAAGACGAAATCCAGCTTCACGCTCGCGCGCACGGCGGCGGCATGTTTCTCGCCCTTCAGGCGTGCGACGCTCTGTTTGAGCAGCTGGCAATACAGCTCAAAGCCCACGCCGACGATGTGGCCGCTCTGTTCGGCACCGAGCAGGTTGCCCGCGCCGCGCAGCTCGAGGTCGCGCATCGCGATGCGGAAGCCGGCGCCGAGCTGGTTGTGCTGGCGGATGGCGCTCAGCCGCTGCCGCGCGAGGTCCATCACGCGCGCGTGGCGGTGCAACAGCAGGTAGGCGTAGGCCTGGTGCTTGAACCGACCGACGCGGCCGCGGAGCTGGTAGAGCTGCGACAACCCGAAGCGGTCCGCGCCCTCGATGATGATCGTGTTGCAGTTCGGGATATCGAGGCCGCTCTCGATGA
>CAYYVB010000174.1:0-7074 GCA_964475035.1 uncultured Opitutaceae bacterium
CGCCGCCTGCGACCGCCTCGTGAAGATTCCCGGCGCCGATACCGTCGAGTCCCTTAACGTCGCCGCCGCCGCGGCCGTGCTCTGCTGGGAATTCTTTGGCCGGAAATAACTCCGCATCACCCGCCGGGTAGGGCGCGGACTCCTTCAGCCCCCGAACACCCGGCGCCAAATCCCGCCGCGCTTCGCGACACCGTTCGCCGCAGTCGCGCCCGCCTGCGCCGCGCTCTCCGCCCGCTCCGGCACGCCGAGCAGCGGCTCAAAATGCCCGGCTTTCTTGTAGAGGATGACGACGTCCTGCATCCCCCACGCCTCCTCGAGATACGCGCGCACAATCACATCCGGGTAACGTTGCAACTGCCGCATCAGCCACTCGGGTGAGGTGGCGGCGAAACCGTAGTCCTCCTCCGGCGTGCTCTCGAAATAGCGTTGGTAGGCGAAACCGCGCCGCGCGAACTCCTCCAGGAGCGCGGGTTTGTCGATGTTCTCCGCCACGTTGCGCCGGCCGCGCGCGAGCAGGCTCGTGACCGTGCGCCCCTGCGTGGAGAACACGATCACGCCGCACTCCTTCGTCCACTTGATCAGGCAGTCGAGCGTGCGCAGCCAGCGTTCCTCGTTCAGGTGCGTGACGAGCGAGCCGACCCAGATGAGGTCGAATTGCGCCGCGAAGGGCAGCTCGCGCAGGTCCGGCTGCGAATAGACGGGCTTCGCGCCGAACTGCTGCGCGCAGAAATCCACGCCGTCGCGGTCGAGGTCGCAGGCCGTGATCTCCGCGTAGGGATATTGCGCGCGCAACCAGCGCAGCACGCGACCGTGGCCGCAGGGCAGGTCGAGGATGGCGGGGTAGTGCGGCTTGTCGCACAGCTCCGACGAAAAATGGATCAGCTCCAACGCGCGCCGCCCGAGGTCGAAATACTGTTCCTCCAACCCCGCCGCCACCATGCCGTCGCGCGGGGCGATCGTGCGGTCGACGGCGAGCGAGCGGAAGTCGTAGAGCGGTTTCATCGGGCCGCGTGATGTAGCGCGGCGCGCGGCGCGGCGTCAATCGCGGGTCCGCAGCACCGCACGCACCGGCGAACCGTCAGCCCCGCGGATGCGGAGGGGCAGCGCGATCAGCTCATAGACACCAGGTTCGGCCGCGCGCAGGTCTAGACTCTCGAGGATGAACAGCCCGGCCCGCCCAATCTCGTGGTGGATGGGCAGGTCCTTGCTCTCGCGGTGATCCACCGACGGAAAATCGAGCCCGATCAGCCGCGCGCCCTGCGCCGCCAGCCAGGTCGCCAAACCCGGCGCGAGTTGCGGCCAAGTCGCGGGGAATTGCGTGACCTCCGTCCACGCGTCGCTGCGGAACAGCACGCGCGGCGTCGCGCGGCAATCGACGCCCGCGAGCAGGTCCGGCGTGATCGTCGCGTGCCCGCGCACGTCGATCACGCGCGCCGGGCCCACGTAGGTGTCGAGCGGGATCTCGTCGATCCGCACGCCCGCATCGTCGTAATGGTAGGTCGCGTCGACGTGCGTGCCCGCGTGCATGCTCAGCGTCGCGCGGCCCACGTTGCACGAATAGCCGCCGGCCTTGGTGGCGACGAAGTCGAACGCCGTGGGCGTGTCGCCCGGCCACACCGGCATGCCGGTGGCGAGGGGGCGGCTGACGTCGATGAGTTTCATGTGACTCCTCCGGTGCGGGCAGCGAAGCGTTCGTGCGCGCGCGTGGTGACGATGTGTTTCAACCGCGCCACGGCGTCGGCGCAGTCGGCGAACGTGTTGTAGAGCGCCGTCGGCGCGAGCCGGATGACGTCCGGCTGGCGGAAATCCGGCACGACGCCCGCGGCCTTCAGCGCCTGACAAAGCCGCCACGCCTCCGGATGCGCCAGCGCGACGTGGCCGCCGCGCTCCGCGTCGGCGCGCGGATTGGCGATGGTGAAGCCAAGTCCGGCCAGCTCCGTGTCGATCAACTCCATCAGCCACGCCGTCAACGCGAGGGACTTCGCGCGCAACGGCGCCATGCCGCCCGCGGCGGCGAAGAGTTCGAGCGCGCCGCCGAGCGGCGCGAGGCTGAGCAGATGCGGCGTGCCGACGTGGAACGCCGCCGCGCCTACCGCCGGCTCGTGCGTGTGCGCCATGGCGAAGCGCCGGTCGAGCCGCACGCCCCACCAGCCCGCCATTCCCGGCGCGAGCGCTGCGTGCCGCGCGTGCAGATAAAGACCGCCGACCGCGCCCGGGCCGCCGTTGAGGTATTTGTAGGAGCACCAGAACGCGCCGTCGACGCCGTCCGCGTCGAATGCGTGCGGCACCGCGCCGACCGAGTGCGAGCAATCCCACACGATCCGCACGCCGCGTTCGTGCGCGGCGCGGGTAAGCCGGGCGACATCGAGCAGTTGCCCGCTCGTGAACAGCACCGCCGGCCACACCGCCAGTTGCACGTCCGGCGTGAGCGCGGCGAGGAGGTCGTCCGTGTGCAGCGTGCGGCCGTCGCGGCTCGCGACTTCGCGGTAGTGTTTCGTTGGATCGAGCTCGCGCGTGCGCAGGTGGCTCGCAATCGCGTGGGCGTCAGACGAAAAGTTCAGCGCGTCGCCGACGATGACGTTCCGCTCCGCCGTCGGTTGGAAGAGCGTGGCGAGCAGCTGGTGCAAGTTGCCCGTCGTCGAGCTGGTCAGGCAGATCCGCTCCGGCGCGGCGCCGAGCAACGGCGCGAGGGCGACACCGATCCGCTCGGGCAGGTCGACCCACGGCGGTTGCGCGTCGGTCCAGCCGTTGATGCCGAGCGCGCGCCATTCGCCGAGCACGCGTTGCGCCGCGGCCTCGGCCGGGCGGCACATGAGGCCGAGCGAATTGCCGTCGAGGTAGATCTCGTCGGGATGGAGAAAAAACTCCGCGCGGAACCGCACCAGCGGATCGCGGGCATCCAGATCGGCAGCCTGCGCTGCTCTCGGCGAAGACGGGGTCGACATCACGCCCCACCGTTGCCCCAACCCCGCCCCCCGCCAACGCGAAAATCCTCTGTTGGTTCCAAATGCCTTCAGCTCCGAACTTCACCCGGTCTGTCCTTGGCCCAAAGCCGTAATTTGCGTAATACGCAAATATGCAAAATTACACCCCTGCCCAATTGAGAACCGTCATCGCCCTTGCCGATGCGTTGGAATTTGTCGCCGTCGAGCTGATGCGTGAGTGGCGCAAGCGTAACAAGTCCGCGCCGCGCCCACGCGGGGCGACCTTGCGTCCTGGCGGTGAGACGCCGCTCTGGAACGCGTTGGTTGCAGCCGTCGCACCAATGCTGCGTCGTCGCGGGACCAAATCGCTGCTGGCGCGTGAACTCGCGCTCGATCCATCGCGCATCACGGAATATTTCGTCACCCGCACCGCCATGCCCGACGCCGAGCGCACCATGGAGTTGCTCCTCTGGCTCGGCCGTTGGCAGCGGCAGCAGCGAAAGTCGTAATTTGCGTATTACGCAAATTACGAATTCGTGCGCCGGTCTCCGTCGCGGGTGGTGATCTTTCGGAGCGGTGGTGGGGCGGGGTGGGGGCTTGCCACGATGCGGGGGGCGGGGATGATGCGACTCGATGACCGGACCGATCTGGGATGACCACACGTGGGAACCGCTGCCCCGACTCGAGGGGACCGTGCGCGCTGACGTTTGCGTCGTTGGGCTCGGAGGCTCGGGGTTGGCGGCGCTCGATGAACTGCTCGCGTTGGGGGTCAATGCTGTCGGGATCGACGCGCGCGGGGTCGGTGCGGGTGCGGCGGGGCGCAATGGCGGCTTCGTCCTCGCGGGACTTGCGAAATTTTACCACCAGACCGTTGCGCAAGTCGGCCGCGCGACCGCGGCGGCGATCTACCGCGCGACGGCGGAGGAGATCCGTCGGCAGGCGGCGGCGATGCCGGAGGTGTTCCGGCTGGACGGTTCTCTGCGGCTCGCGGCCGATGCGGCGGAGCTCGACGATTGCCGTGCGCACCTCGCAGCGCTGCAGGCGGACGGTTTCTCGGCCGAGTGGTATCGCGGCGCGGAAGGCGAGGGGTTGCTGCTGTCGACGGACGGCGTGTTCCAGCCGCTCGCGCGCGTGCGCACGCTCGCGCGCCGGTTGCGTGCGCAGGGCGTGCTGCTCTACGAGCAATCGCAGCTGGTGAAACTCCTGCCCGGACAGGTGGTGACTGGCGGCGGAGTGGTGTTCTGCGATGCGGTGATCGTCGCGGTCGACGGAAGGGTGGAGGTGATTTTTCCGGAACTGGCCGGGCGTGTGCGCACGGCGCGGTTGCAGATGCTCGGCACGGCGCCGGCGCCGGAGGTGAGTTTCCCGCGCGCGGTCTACTGGCGTCACGGCTATGAATACTGGCAGCAGCGGCCCGACGGTTCGCTCGCGCTCGGCGGCTTTCGCGACCATGCCTTGGAGGCGGAGTGGACACAGCTGGCCGAACCGACGCCTTTCATCCAGGAGCGGTTGGAGAAATTTCTCCGCGAACACCTGCGCGTGCGCGCGCCGGTCACGCACCGTTGGGCGGCCTCGGTCGGTTACACGACGGACGGTTTGCCGGTGCTGGAGGAGATTCGGCCGCGGGTGTGGGTGACCGGCGGATACTGCGGCACCGGCAACATCGTCGGCGCTCTCGGCGGGCGGGCGGCGGCGCAACAGGTGTGCGGTGCGCCCGCGCCGTGGGCGGACTTGCTCGCAGCTGCCCGTGCGGGTCATGGTAAAGTCCAGCGCTGATTCCAGCCGGGACGGCTGGTTTTGACTCGGCAGCGGAGGGCTCTTCCGGCTGAGTGGCGCCATGCGACGGCTGAAAGTCCTGTTTGTTTCCCCGGAGGTGGAGCCATTCGTCAAGGTCGGCGGCTTGGCCGATATGGTTGGCGCCCTGCCGAAAGAGCTCGCGGCGCTCGGGCACGATGTGCGCGTCGTTTCGGCGCTCTATGGTTCGACCAAGCGCGTCGGCGCGTGGCGCGCGCATGAGGCGCCGCTCGGTGTCGATGTCGGTCCCGAGGCGCGCTGGGCGCGCACGTGGGAGACGACGCTGCCGGACACGACGGTGCCGGCGTATTTCATCGAGCACGACTGGTATTTCGGCCGGAGCGAGGTCTACAGCGAGCAGCCGGACAACGCGTTTCGCTTCGTCTTTCTCTCTCGCGCGGCGCTCGCGCTCTGCGAACAGCTCGACTGGATTCCCGACGTCATCCACGCGCACGATTGGACGACGGGCCTGCTGCCCGTGATGCTCAACACCACGCTGCGCGACACGCGGCTCGGCAACATCGCGACGGTTTTCACCATCCATAATCTCGAACACCAAGGCCTCGCACCGCGGGGGTTGGTCGAGTTCGCGCGCCTGCCGCTCTCCGAATACCGCGAAGACAGCCTCGAGAGCCACGGGATGGTCAACATGATGAAGGGTGCGCTCTACCACTCTTCGAAGATCACGACGGTGAGCCCGACCTATGCGCAGGAAATCCGCACGCGCGACGGTGGCTGCGGGCTCGACGGTGTGCTGCGTTTCCGCGCCGGCGATCTCATCGGCATTCTCAACGGCATCGATGCCGCCGCCTGGGATCCGGCCACCGATCCGGCGCTGCCGGCGAACTACACTGCCGCCGACCTTTCCGGCAAAGCGGCCTGCAAGGCCGAGCTGCAGCAGCGGCTCGGTCTCGAGGTCGATCCGCATATCGCCGTCTTCGGCGTCGTCGCTCGCCTCGTGCACCAGAAGGGCGTCGACCTGCTCGCCGAGGCTTTGAAGCACATCGTCGACCGCATGCACGTGCAGTTCGCCATTCTCGGCAGCGGCGACGAACGCGTCGAGGGTCTGCTGCGTGCCGCCGCAGCCGCGCGCCCGGGCCGCGTCGGGGCGCACATCGGTTTCGACGGCAAGCTCTCGCGTCTCATTCAGGCCGGCAGCGATGCCTTCATCATGCCGAGCCGCGCCGAGCCCTGCGGCCTTACGCAGATGTATGCGATGCGCTATGGCACGCCGCCCATCGTCCGCGCCACGGGCGGCCTCGTCGACACGGTGACGAACTACGTCGAAGGCACCGACGCGGGCACGGGCTTTGTCTTCCGCGAGGCCAACTCCGCCGCGCTTTACCAAGCCATCGGCCGCGCCTGCGCCACGTATTACGACCGGCCCGACGATTACCTCGCCATCCGCCGTCGCGGCATGGCCGTGGACTTTTCGTGGCAAGGCAGCGCCCACCGTTACATCGAGACCTACCGCTGGGCGATCGAGTCCCGCACGGGCACGGTGCTCGCGGATTGAGCCGCCACCGCGGAATGCGGGGTATGACACGCCGGGGCCGGCGCGGGCGTTGACTTGGCGCGCGCCCCGGGCATACCTGCGGGCACATGCTTCGTATCGCCGCCTATTTCTATTTTGCGTTCGCCGGCTTTTTTGCCCCGCGAACCATGGGCGGCCGTCTCGACGCATAAACTGAAACACCAGATTTAAGCACCAGAGCCGCCCGCACCCCGGGCGGCTCTTTTGTTTTTCCCGCCATGATCCTCCCCAAAAATAACCGTCTCGCTCCCGAGCAACTGGCCGAAATCACCGCGATCGTCGCGGAGTTCGGTTGCAAGATCCAACCCATCGTCGGCGCCGTGCGCACCATCTACGCCATCGTGGGCGACGAGCGCGATGAGCTCATGATCAACCGCCTGGAGGGCCTCGCCTATGTCGATCGCATCGATCGCATCCAGTCGCCCTTCAAGCTCATGGACCGGCGCTCCGACCTCGCGCAACATCGCATCGTGCTCGGCGGCGTCACGCTCGGCGAGGAACTCCTCGTCATCGCCGGCCCCTGCACCGTCGACCCGAAGCAGCCGCAGCTCACGCTCGAGACCGCGCAGGCCGTGAAGGAGGCCGGCGCCGACGCGCTCCGCGGCGGCGTATGGAAGCCGCGCACCAATCCCTACAGTTTCCAGGGTGACGCGCGTTCGCTCGAGATCCTGATGGAGGCCTCGCGCCGCACCGGCCTTCCGGTCGTCACCGAGGTGATGGAACAGGAACACATCAACCTCGCCCTCGATGCCGGCGTGCACGTCCTCCAGATCGGCGCGCGCAACGCCCTCAACTACTCGCTCCTCCGCCAGGTCGGGCGCG
>CAYYVB010000175.1:0-7042 GCA_964475035.1 uncultured Opitutaceae bacterium
ACATCCTCCAGCAGAAGGATCCGGTCACGAAGAAAAAACCCTTCGTCGACGTCGTGCTCGACACCGCCGGCCAGAAAGGCACCGGCAAATGGACCTCGGTCAACGCCCTCGACATGGGCGTCGCCGCCCCGACGATCGCCGAGTCCGTCTTTGCCCGCTGCATCTCCGCGATCAAGGAAGAGCGCGTCGCCGCCGCGAAGATCCTCAAAGGTCCCGCAAAGAAAAATTACCGCGGTTCGAAGAAGGCGCTCATCCAGGCCATCCACGACGCGCTCTACTGCTCGAAGATCTGCTCCTACGCGCAGGGCTTCCAGCTCATGCGCGCGGCGCAGCAGGAATACGGTTGGAAACTCAACTTTGGCGAGATCGCCCAGATCTGGCGGGGCGGCTGCATCATCCGCGCCGCGTTCCTTCAGAAGATCACCGAAGCCTACGCGCGGAACCCCAACCTCGCGAATCTGCTGCTCGACCCGTATTTCAACAAGACGGTGAAGGCCGCGCAGGAAAATTGGCGCAAGGTCGTCTCGCTCGCCGCCGAACACGGCGTGCCCGCGCCGACCTTCAGCTCCGCGCTCGCCTACTACGACAGCTACCGCTCGGCCCGCCTGCCCGCGAACCTACTCCAAGCCCAACGCGACTACTTCGGCGCGCACACCTACGAGCGCGTCGACCAGCCCCGCGGGAAATTCTTCCACATTGACTGGCCCGACCTCGCCCGCCCGCAGGTGAAGGCCTGAGCGACGCTCATCACTGTTTCCGGATAATTCAAAGCGTCACTGGTGATAATCAAAACGTCACCAGTGACTATTAAATCGTCACCACTGGATAATTCAGTGACTGAGACTGAATGGCCCGCAGTAGAACCTCAACAGCCGACTGATATTTTCATAGTTAACTGAATACCAATTGTTAAGGCGCATTTGTATCCCGGGCTGAATATCAAGATTGGGTGCTCTATGAGGCCGGAATCGCCGCGACTCCGGATGTGTCTTGCCGGCAGAGCCAATCCTCATGATTTGGCTTAGGATATGGGACCGCAAGGTGCCCGCGCAACGCACGTTGTAGATTCTCCTCAGATTCGGCGGCAGAAGAGAATGTGGACAGCCCGGGCAATCCAGCTTGGCATCCGCAGTTGCCGCAACATCCGGGTTTAGCCTTCCCCCGATCAACCTGACGCACCATCCACCCAACAGCGGCGAAGACAAGGGCGATTGCCACATACGACTGGATTTCGGGGCTCACCCTATTGTCGGACGAGCCCAGGCACGCTGTATTCCCTGATTTATCGGATATACCGCTCGCGACAACGCCCGGCGCGTCCGGCGCAGTCCAAGGCACGTAGCCGCACTGGGTTCTCAGGGATGAAGCTGGTCCCTTCGGCCGGCCGCGTAGGCCTCAAAGGTCCGCTTGATTTCATCCCTCACACGTCTGAATACGGCCCGCCTTTCATCCTCCGAGCCTTCGGCATGTGCCGGGTCGTCGAAGGGCCAGTGATGACGCCTTATTTGCCCCGGAAACGTAGGGCATGCTTGGTCGGCACGACCGCAAACCGTGATAACCGTCTCCACCGGTTGGTCGAGGAACTCGTCGAGGCTTTTGGATCTGTGGGCGGTTGCATCGATCTGGATCTCGGATAGCACCTGCACTGCCATGGGATGAACAAATCCTGCGGGCTGGGTCCCGGCGCTTGCCACGTTCAGGATGTCTCCGGCTTCCGCGCGAAGAATGCCTTCCGCCAGATGACTGCGGCAGGAATTTCCGGTGCATAAGATCAATACGGTTGGCTTCATGCGATTGTGTGGGCGGGCAGCGGAACTGTTCAGACCTGCCATTGCAGCCAACGAGACAGGAGTGTTTTCACAAAGGGCGTCAGTCGCGTGCGATTGAAGAGGTCTCCGGTTTTCCGGATCGCTTCAGCTTGAGTCGGATAAGGATGGATGGTTGCGGCGATGCTCTTGAGTCCGAGCCTGCCCTTGATTGCCAAAGTGAGCTCGCCGATGAGATCACCGGCGTGCGCGGCAACGACAGTGGCGCCGAGCACTTCATCGGTTCCGCGGCGGACCAGGATGCGGACAAAACCTTCCGCGTCCCCGTCGAGAATGGCTCGATCAACCTTGGCCAAGTCCTGCGTAAACGTGTCCACCGCGATACCCTTCGCCTGGGCGTCCTTTTCGTAGAGGCCAACATGGGCGATTTCGGGTGAGGTGTAGGTCGCCCAAGGGATCACGAGATCGCTGACTCTGGCCCGTCCGAGGAATAACGCGTTTTGGATGACGATGCGGGCCATGAAGTCCGCCGCGTGCGTGAACTGATAGGGCGAGCAGATGTCGCCGCAGGCGAAGATGCGGGGATTCGTGGTCCGCAGCTGATCGTTTACCTTCACCCCCTTCTTCCCGTATTCGACACCGACGGTATCAAGGCCCAAGCCCTCCACGTTTGGCGCGCGACCAACAGCGACCAGCAGGCGATCGACCACGATATCGTAGCCCTGGCCGTGCGACTCGACCTGCAACCGCACGCCATGCCCCTCGCGACTGACCTGAAGGTTCTTGCCGCAACAAAGCAGCTTTGCACCGTCACGCTCCAACGCCTTCTGCACGATGGCGGCCGCGTCGCGATCCTCACGCGGCAGAATGCCGTGCTCCGCCTCGATCACGTAAACCTCGGAGCCGAAGCGGGCAAAGCTCTGGGCCATCTCGCAGCCGATGGGTCCGGCGCCGACGATGGCGAGCCGCTTCGGCAATTCCGTAAGCGAAAACAGGGTTTCGTTTGTGAGATATGGCACATCCTTCAGCCCGGTGATCGGCGGCGCGGAGGCACGCGCCCCGGTGGCGATGACGGCCTTGGCAAAGCGCAGTCTCTGACCCGCGACCTCGATCGTCTCGTCATCAACGAAGCGCCCTCCGCCGAAGAATACATCGATGCCGAGTTCCGAAAAGCGGCGTGCCGAATCATGCGGGCTGATCTCGGCCCGCAGCCGGCGCATGCGCTCCATCACCCCGCCAAAATCCACCGTCATGTCTGCGCCCGCGTTCACCCCGAATTCCGCGGCGTCCCGCACCGCCGCGACCGCCCGCGCGGCGCGGATGAGCGCCTTCGAGGGCACGCAACCGACGTTGAGGCAGTCGCCTCCGAGCAAATGCTTCTCGACCAACGCGACCTTCGCTCCGAGACCGGCTGCTCCAGCGGCAGTGACGAGTCCGGCCGTGCCGCCACCGATCACGACGAGATTATAGCGCGACGCAGGCTTGGGATTGCGCCAGTCACCGGGATGGACGTTCGCGACGAGCTTCTGGTTGTGGAGATCCCAAGGCTGGATCTGAGGATTGGTGTCTGCGCTCATGAAGTTGACTGGAGAGCTCACGGGGTGAGGCGTCGCGACAGAGCTTTTCGCGCGAGGCGGGTGACCAAGATCGTGACTGCCACGGTCGCCAACAGCCCCACACCATAAAGCACCCATTCAGCCGTCGTGCGCGTGCGGCCGCCAGCCGCAGCATGCGCCACTGAGCCCAGGTAAACATACATCACGGTGCCGGGCATCATGCCGATCCACGAGGCCAGCACGTAATCACGCAGCGACACCCGTGTCAGCCCGAAGGCGTAATTTAGCAACGTAAAGGGAAAGATCGGCGAGAGGCGTGTCAGGCCAACGATCTTCCAGCCTTCCTGCGCCACGGCCGCGTCGATCGCAGCGAATCGATCATGGCCGGCAATTCGTCGGCCGACGGCATCGCGCGCCAGGTAGCGCCCGATCAGAAATGCGCAGGTCGCACCCAACGTTGACGCGATCGAGACGTAAACGGAACCGAGCGCGACCCCGAATACCGCACCTGCCCCAAGCGTCAGCACCGAACCGGGTATGAAGAAAACCGTCGCGCCAATATAGAGGGCGATGAACAGCACCGGTCCCCACGGGCCGAGTTGACCGACCCAGTCCAGTATGCGCGAAAGGATGTCTTGGATGGGAAGAAATCTTGCCGCGATCAGCAGTGCCGCCGCCGCCGCAACGTAAAGCAACCACTTGCCGAAGGCAGCCGAACGGGCGGGATGAAGAGGAGAAGAGTTCAAGAATGGGATGCGCTGCTTCGCCAACGCGACACAGGCCTCGATTGAATATGGATTGCTGCGCACGGACCTAGGACGACTGCGCGGGCGTTTTCTTCCCGGCCAACTTCAACTTTGCCACTGCGCGGACGGGCGCTCTTGGGCGTCATGATCCGAAGCGGTAAACAAAATTGGCAAAGGCGAACCCCTGCTCCGGTTCGGCGAGCTGCGCGATCAGCGTGCGGAATGCCTTTGTGCCCTCACCGAGATTCGCCGCAAGGACAGCAGGTGGCGTCGGCGGATCGACAACGCCATTGGCATGATCCACGCCGAATGCCGCGAGCGCGTAGGGCAGTTCCAATTCGTTGGCGAGAACGGCTTCGGGACCACAGGTCTGCGAAATAAAATCAACACCCGCACTGCGCAGGGCGCCGATCTCCGCTTTGGTATTCAGGCGCGGGCCATCCACGTGACCATAGACACCGCTCAGGGGCTCAAGACCGGACTGCCGCCAGGCTTGCTCCACCGCGTCGGTCAAACCGCGATCGAGCAGCGAGCCTGCGATCAGGTGGCCGCGGCCCGGCTCGCCGGGTTGATCGAACACGGTGCAAAGTTCGCCACCCGGAAGGCGATTCGACGGGAAATACAGCTCCGACGCCAGCAACGGCCGGCCGATCTGCCAATCGTCGCGCAGCACCCCGCAGACCGAACACGAGACAACTGCCGTGGCGCCGGACTGCTTCAATGCGAGCAAATTGGCGCGGTGGTTGATCTGGTTTGAAAGGCGATAGTGACCCTCGCCATGACGCGATACCAGCATCACGGGCCGCCCTTGGCTGACGTTGCCGTGCCAGACAGTGACCAGTCCATAGCGGGTCCCCACCTGCGACGAGCTGAAACCAGGTTGATCATAGAATCCGGAACCGACGATGTAGCTGAGCATGGTGTGAAAGAGATTCGGGGGTGGTGATTTCTAGGGAGAGGTGTGGTGGTCACAGCGCGGACCCAGCGCGGTCAGCCACCGTTCCCGGTGCGCTCGCCTGATCTGACCAGGAGGTGATGAAATGGTATGCCGCAGCGAAATCAGCGAACGTCTGGCGAACCGCACCGCGCGCCGCAAAGCGCCGACCGGAAGACATGACCGGCGGATGAATCATGCACGTGCGCCCCAACCGAACCATCCGCAACGACAGGTCCAGGTCCTCGCATCGATCGATCGCACGGAAACCGCCGAGTTTTTGAAAAGTCGCGGCGCGGATGAACATCGCCTGATCGCCGAGAAAGCACCCCCAGAGCCGACCGCGCCAATCGGCCAGGCGGCTCGTGGCGCGCAGCCACCACGACGGGTGGTCGAAGCGCCGGCAGAATGCACCGCCGATCACGGCTTCGTCCCTCAGCGCCGCTTCCACTCGCTGAAGCCAACGGTAGGGCAATCGCGTGTCCGCATGCAGGAAGAGCAACACGTCACCGCGGGCTAGACCGGCTGCCAAATTGAGCTGCGCAGCGCGCTGCCGCACCGGCGAGAAGACCACCTTAATACCCACTGCGGTCGCGAGGGCGACGGTGTCGTCCGTGCTGTTGCCGTCCGCGACGATTATTTCGACCCCAGCGCGGTGAACGCCGATCGAACGGAGGCAAGCTGGCAACTGGTCGGCTTCATTCCAGGTTGGGACGATCACAGATATCATGGATGGCGGGGAGGATATGGTTCCAGCGGCGTGATTTACACCGCGTCGCAGCTAATGAGACGACTTCATGCAGAAGTAATTCCCGAGAAATGATACTCCGTTCGCCGCCCGGCGCGCCACGGGCCGCAACCGGGCCTGATCCAAACGCTTCATCCTCTGACCGGGCGTTGGCACCGGGATGGTTTCAAGAAGGCGCGCGGATACCCGTCGTTTCGTTCGCGGGAATATCCGCTGCCAAGCACCGTCCAATCGTGACTATGTGGAAATCCATTGTGTTCGCCTCTGCTGCCCTGATCGCCGTTGGCACAGCCGTTGTGCTTCCCAAGGCGATCGCCGAGAAAAAGCCGACCGCGTCCAAATCGCCGCCCGCTCCCGCATGGGAACTCCTGGACCTCGACGGCGCTCGCGTCTCCTCCTCGGAATTCAAAGGGAAAGTCGTGATTCTCGATTTCTGGGCGACGTGGTGCCCGCCATGCGTCGCCGAAATCCCCGGCTTCATCGAGCTGCAGAATAAATACGGCGAGCAGGGACTCGTGATCGTCGGCGTGTCACTCGATCGTGCCGGACCGAAGACGGTGCGTGAATTCGCGCAGCGCCATGGGATCAACTACCGGATCGTCATGGGTGACCAGAAGACCGCGCAGGCGTTCGGGGGCATCGAGGCGCTGCCCACCACCTTCATCATCGATCGCGACGGCAGACTGGTTAGCATGCACGTCGGTTTCGCGGCCAAGCAGACCTTTGAGGACGAGATCAAGCCGCTGTTCTGAACGCTCGGGTGCCGCAATAAAACACTCGATCGAGACGCGATCCGCCGGGTCGCACGCTCAGCGCGAACCCTTCGTGGCCGCGCGGGCTGCGGTCAGTATTTCCTCCGGTGCGAGGCGAACCTTGTAGTCCGCATTGACGTGCGCGAACTTGATAACGCCCGACTGATCCACAATGAACACGGCCGGATGAGGAAGAAGATGATGCGTCTGGCCCGAATCTCCCTCCAAGTCGATCTGGTAGTCGCTCTTGTATTTGGCGACGAGGGCGTCCTCGACTTTGAATGCGATGCCGAACGCTTTGGCTGCGCGCATTTCGCTGTCGGAAAGCAAAGTGTAGGGCAGCTCTTCGTGCGTCGGCCTCGCACGTAGCCGCTCTGGTCGGTCCGGGCTGAGCGCAACGATTTTGAAGCCCGCGGCCATCAGTTCCGTCGCGGCTTCTGCCACCGCGGCCAGATGACGCGTGCAAAATGGGCACCATCCGCCGCGGTAGAAAATCAGGACGGAAGGACGACCGGCGATCACTGCCTGCAGGTCCAGCGC
>CAYYVB010000176.1:0-3509 GCA_964475035.1 uncultured Opitutaceae bacterium
CCGCCCGACCCGCCGCCGCGACCGTCCGCCCCTGCGGGATTGTCGACCGGCCCGGTTCTGTCATTCCTCGGCGCCGTGAACACCCACGCTGATGACGCCGCGATCCTCGCGATCGAACGCCCGCACCCCGACCTCTGGAAATATTACCTGCTCGGTTGCGTGGCGATCCCGCCCCTCTTCCCGTTCCTCGTGCTGCCGGCCTGGTTCCGCTACAGCACAATGCGCTACCAGTTCACCGACGAAGGCATCTCGATGCGCTGGGGCATCCTCTTCCGCCGCGAAGTCATCATCCACTACGCGCGCATCCAGGACATCCACCTCCGCTCCAACGTCGTCGAGCGGTGGCTCGGCCTCGCGCGCGTGCTCGTGCAGACCGCCAGCGGCAACGCCGGCGCCGAGATGACGCTCGAGGGCCTCAAGGAATTCGAGGCCGTGCGCGACTTCCTCTACGCGCGCATGCGCGGCGTGAAGGACGGCCATCCGGTCCGCAGCGCGGCGACCCCCACGGTCGCGGGCGCCACCGCCTCCGCCGCCGACCAGCAGGAAATCGCCGCCGCCCTGCGCGAGGTCGCCGCCGAGCTCCGCGCCACGCGCGAGGCGCTCGAGTCCCGCCGTCCTTCCGCCTGAGGAGCCCCGCGCCATGCTCAACTGGATCCGCCCCCGGCTGCTCACGTTCCTGCGCGTGCCCCACGACCCGACGCCGCCGCTCGGCGCGCCGGGCTCAGTCAAGGTGTCCCGCGCCGGCCGCAAGTCCTTCTTCGTCGGCCCCGCCCGCTGGATCTTCACCCAGATCGGCGCGGTGTTCGGCATCGTCTTCTCGCTGATCTTCATCTCGCACCTGCGCGACGAGTTCGAAGCCATCCGCAATGCCCCGCCGCCCCCGCCGGCGGCAACCGCCGCGGCGAGCCCGGCCTCTGCCGCCGCCACGCCGCAGCCCGCTCCGGCCGAGGCCAGCGCGGCTCCCACGGAAAATCCGCCGGCCGAGAAGAAGAGCCGGCGCATCCGCACCCGGAAGGATGGCGAAAAACGCTTCCGCGAAGCCGTGCGCCAGTATGCGCCGGATTGGACGATGGATGCCGTGGCGGTGCTCGAATTTCTCGCCATCGCCGGTTTCCTCGCCTCGCTGCCCTTCACCTACGCGGCCGTGCGGCTCGATTGGGAACTGCGTTGGTATATCGTCACCGACCGCAGCCTCCGCATCCGCGCCGGCATCTGGTCGTTGCAGGAATCCACGATGAGTTTCGCCAACATCCAGCAGGTCGAGGTGCGGCAGGGCCCGCTCCAGCGCCTGCTCGGCATCGCCGACCTGCGCGTGCAGTCGGCCGGCGGTGGCGGCGGCGAAATGAAGGGCCACCAGATGGAGGACTCGCTGCACACCGGCGTCTTCCACGGCGTCGACAACGCGCACGAGATCCGCGACCTCATCCTCGACCGCCTGAAGAAATTCCGCGCCGCCGGTCTCGGTGACCCGGAGGATCACCACGTCGAAACCGTGCCCGTCGCCGCCGTTCTGGCCCCGGCGAACGACCACACCGCGGCCAACGGGAACGACGCCCTCGCCGCCGCCCGCGAATTGCTCGACGAGGCCCGCGCCCTGCGTCGCGCCGTGACGTAACGGCCCGGTGGGGCGCGCCAGCGCGCAACCTACAGCGGACTCGTTTCGCATTGCTCCACGACCCTCTTGGAGGGCCGAGCTCCGCGAGGCCGAGAACGTGACAACGCGCTCGGACAGCGGCCTTACGGAGCTCGTGCTTCCACTCCGGCAGCGGCGCGCTTCGCCGCTACCCGCGCTTGAGCTTCAGCAATCGCTCGCCGGCCGCGTGGAGCGTCTCGTGTTTCTTCGCGAAGTTCAGGCGCACGTAGCGGTGCTCGGGGGTGTGGAAGAAAACCGAGCCGGGCACGGGCGCGACGCCGATCTCCTTCGTCATCCAATGCGCGAACTCGACATCGTTGGCGTAACCGAAGGGCGAGACGTCGAGCATGACGAAATACGCGCCCTGCGGCGTCGTGTAGCGCAAGCCGGTGCGGTCGAGGTAACCGAGGAAAATGTCGCGCCGCTCGGCGTATTCGGCGGCGAGACCGGCATAATACGACGCCGGCATCCGCAGGCCGGCGACGATGGCGTGTTGCAAGGGCGCCGCGGCGCCGACGGTGAGAAAGTCGTGCACCTTGCGTCCCTGCGCCACGAAGGCCGGCGGCGCGAAGAGGTAGCCGAGCCGCCAGCCGGTGATGGCGAAGGTCTTCGAGAGCGAGCTGCACAGGATCGTGCGCTCCGCCATGCCGGGCAGCGCGGAGAGATAGGTGTGCGTGTGCGGGGCGAAGACGATGTGCTCGTAGACTTCGTCGGTGATGATCCAGACGTCGAACTCCTGCGCGAGGGCGGCGATCTCGGCCAGCTCGTCGCGGGTGAAGACCTTGCCGGTGGGGTTCGAGGGATTGCAGAGGATGAAGGCCTTGATGCCGCTCGCAAAGACGCGGCGCAGTTCGTCGCGGTCGAACGTGTAGTCGGGCGGGTTCAACGTGGCGAAGACCGGCGTCACACCCGAGAGGATGGCGTCGGCGCTGTAGTTTTCGTAGAAGGGCGAGAAGAGGCCGATGCGGTCGCCCACGTCGGTGACGGTCATGACCGCGACCATCATCGCCTCGGTGGCGCCGCAGGTGACGATGAGGTTCTTCTCCGGATCGCAGGGCAGACCGGTGAAATGCGTGAGCTTGTCCGCCAGCGCCGCGCGCAACGGCGGCGCGCCCCACGTGATGGCGTATTGGTGGTGATCGGTGTCCATCTCGGCCTTGGCGGCGGCGAGGATCTCCGCGGGCGGGTTGAAGTCGGGGAAACCCTGCGAGAGGTTCACGGCGCCATGGCGGAGCGCGACGCGCGTCATCTCGCGGATGAGCGATTCCGTGAACACCGCGGTCCGGCGGGAAGTCTGGGGCATGGGCGCATGCTGGAAGCGTCCGCGCCCGGCTGTAAGCTCTAAGTGCGTCCTACGGTGACGCACCGACGAGAGGCCCGCGTGCTGGCGCGCGACGGGGCTGGCGCGAGCAAGCTCGCTATTGCGGGATGATCAGCTCGGCACCGATCTTCAGGTCGGACTCGCTGCGCATCGTGTTGCGGTTGGCCTGGTAGATGTCGCGCCAGCGCGAGCGGTTGCCGTAATACTCCTGCGCGAGCTTCGAGAGGGTGTCGCCGGCGCGGACGGTGTGGCGGCGGGCACCGGTCGCCTTCGGCGCCGTCGCGTTGGCGGCGGCCTTCGTCGCGGGCGTCGCGGCGGGCTGTTGCGGCGGCGGAGTGGCGCGCGCAGGCGCCGGGCGGGTGCGGACCGTGGGGATGTCGACGGTGATGCTGAGGTCGTTGCGGGCCGGCGGACCGCCCGATGACACGATGGCGCCGTCGGCCGACGGCTCGGCGGTCGCGCGGCCGGCCTGCAGGTCGGCGATCTGCTGCTTGAGGAGATCGTTCTCGAGCTTGAGCTTGTCCATCGCCGCGATGAGGTCGACGCGCTGGAGCT
>CAYYVB010000176.1:3609-6980 GCA_964475035.1 uncultured Opitutaceae bacterium
TCGTTCTCGAGCTTGAGCTTGTCCATCGCCGCGATGAGGTCGACGCGCTGGAGCTGGTTCTCGACCGGCTGTGCCGGCAGCGTGCGGGCGAAATCGCGGATGGCGGCGTCGATGCGCTGGCGCACGAGCGGGGCCTGCGCGCTGTTGGGGCGGAGCGAAAGGAATTTCCGGAAATGATAGATCGCCGCGATCGGGTCCCGGATGTGGTGCAGGTAGATGAGGCCGGCCTCGAGGTGGGATTCGGGGGCGTCGTCACCGCGTTTCTCGATCACCTTGAGGTAAGCGGAGAGCGCTTCCTGCTGCCGGTTCGAGCGCTTCATCTGCTCGGCCTGCCGGTAATACGGTTCGTCGGTCTCGGTCGCGTAGGATTGTCGCGCGTCGTCGGTGCAGCCCGTGAACGCAATCGCCAGCGCCGCCGCGGCGAGCAGCAAAAGGAGGCGGAACGGGAGCGGGCGGGCGGTCACGACGGGAAAGTGGTTGAACGGCGAAACTTGGACGGTAGGTATGGGCGCGCCTCTTCGCAATACAAGCATCGATGCCTCTCGACGCCGCCACGATCCTCGCCCAAGCCCGCCGCTGCCTCGCCCTCGAACGCGACGCCCTCGACGCCACCGCCGGGATCCTCAACGAGGACTTCGTCGCCGTCGTCCGCGCCGTCGAGGCCACCGTCGCCGCCGGCCGCAAGCTGGTCTTCAGCGGCGTCGGCAAGTCCGCCCACATCGCCCAAAAGCTGACCGGCACCTTCAACAGCACGGGCGTGCCTTCGTGTTTCCTCGACCCGACCAACGCCCTCCACGGCGACCTCGGGCTCTGTTCGAGCGGCGACCTGGCGATCTTGCTGAGCAACAGCGGCGCGACGGGAGAGATGCTGCGGCTGCTGCCGCTCTTCGAGCGCTTCGGGCTCAAGACGGTCGCTCTCACCGGCCACGCCGACAGCGAGCTCGCGCGTGGCTCTGATTACCGGCTGACCTATCGCGCCCCGCGCGAGGCCTGCCCGCTCGAACTCGCACCGACCGCCAGCACGACCGCGGCGCTCGGCCTCGGCGACGCGTTGGCGATGGTGCTGCTCGAAAGCCGCGGCGTCACCCGCGAGGATTTTGCCAAATACCACCCTGCCGGCACGCTCGGCATGACGCTCCTCCTTCGCGTGAAAGACATCATGCGCACCGGCGACGGCTGCCCGGTCCTGCCGGAAGCAGGGACGACGGTGCAGGAGGCGATCTTCGCGATGACGCGCGCCAAGTCCGGCGCCATCGCGCTCGTCGACGCCGCGGGCAAGCTCACCGGCATCTACACCGACGGCGACTTCCGCCGCACGGCGCTCAGCGGCGGGGGCGATTTCCTGCGCCAGCCCGTGGCCGGTTTCATGACCCGCGGGGGCAAGACCATCGGCGCGGACGTGCTCGCGGTCGAGGCCTTGAAGCTCTTCCAGCAGTTCAAGATCTCGGACCTCTTCGCCGTCGACGCCGCGGGCCGCCCCGTCGGCTACATCGATGTGCAGGACCTGCCGAAGCTGAAGATTCTGTGACGCCCCTGGAGCGGGAACTGTAGGAGGGGCTTTACGCCCCGACTTTGCAGGCGTTGCCAGGATCGGGGCGTAAAGCCCCTCCTACAGTCTGCGTGCGCGAGAAAAGTTTCTCTCCCGCGCAAAAGCGGCGGATGTAATAGCTGCCGCCGGGCGCACGCCGGCAGCTTGTGCTCGCGCGCGGCCTCCCTACTCTGCCGCCATGGCTACGCCCGCGTTCACCTACTCCGACACCTTCGCCGTCGGCCCCGACGACACGCAATACCGCCTCCTGACCAAGGAGGGCGTCTCCATCGCGCAGTTCGAGGGGAAGGAGATCCTCAAGGTCGCCCCCGAGACGCTGGCCTACGTCGCGCGCGAGGCGTTGCACGACGCCAATTTCTTCCTCCGCCCCAAGCACGTCGAACAGGTCGCCGCCATCCTCGCCGACCCCGAGGCGTCGAACAACGACCGCTACGTCGCCCTCACGCTCCTGAAGAACGCCGAGATCGCCGCGCGCGGCATTTTGCCGATGTGCCAGGACACGGGCACGGCGATCGTCTTCGGCAAGAAGGGCCAGCAGGTCTGGACCGGCGCCAACGACGCCGAGTGGCTCTCGCGCGGCATCTACGAGTGCTACACGAAGGAAAACCTCCGCTACTCGCAGACCGCGGCGCTCGATATGTTCAAGGAGACGAACACGGGCACCAACCTCCCCGCGCAGATCGACCTTTACGCCACCGAGGGCGCGAAATACGAGCTGCTCTTCGTCGCGAAGGGCGGCGGCTCGGCGAACAAGACCTACCTCTTCCAGGAAACGAAGGCGCTCCTCAACCCGAAGAGCCTCGAGAAATTCATCATCGAGAAGATGCAGCTCCTCGGCACGGCCGCCTGCCCGCCGTATCACCTCGTCTTTGTCATCGGCGGCACCAGCGCCGAGACCTGCCTCAAGACCGTGAAGCTCGCCTCGACGAAATACTACGACGCGCTCCCGACCACCGGCGACGCGCACGGCCGGGCCTTCCGCGACACCGAGATGGAAGCGAAGGTGCTGAAGCTCGCGCAACAAAGCGGCGTCGGCGCGCAGTTCGGCGGCAAGTATTTCGCCCTCGACGTCCGCATCATCCGCCTGCCCCGCCACGGCGCCAGCTGCCCGGTGGGCATGGGCGTGTCGTGCAGCGCCGACCGCAACATCAAGGCGAAGATCACAAAGGACGGCGTCTTCCTCGAGCAGATGGAGACGAACCCCGGCCGCGTCATCCCGGCGGAACTGCGGGCGTTCCAGGACGACAGCGCAGTGCGCATCGACCTCAACCAGCCGATGAAGGAGATTCTCGCCGAACTTTCGAAATATCCGGTCACGACCCGCGTGCTGCTCAACGGCCCGATGATCGTCGCGCGCGACATCGCGCACGCGAAGCTCAAGGAGCGCGTCGATGCCGGCCAGGGCCTGCCGCAGTATTTCAAGGATCACCCGGTCTATTACGCCGGCCCGGCGAAGACGCCCGCCGGCTACGCGTCCGGCTCGTTCGGTCCGACCACGGCCGGCCGCATGGACAGCTACGTCGACCTCTTCCAGTCGCTCGGCGGCTCGATGGTGATGCTCGCGAAGGGCAACCGCTCGAAGCAGGTCACCGACGCCTGCAAGAAATACGGCGGCTTCTACCTCGGCAGCATTGGCGGCCCCGCGGCCATCCTCGCGCAGGACTCGATCAAGAAGGTCGAGGTCCACGAGTATCCCGAGCTCGGCATGGAGGCCGTGTGGAAGATCGAGGTGCAGGACTTCCCCGCGTTCATCCTCGTCGACGACAAGGGCAACGACTTCTTCGTGAACAACTGCGGCATCTGCGTGCCGCACTGAGCCGCG
>CAYYVB010000177.1:0-6977 GCA_964475035.1 uncultured Opitutaceae bacterium
CGGAGGTGACGTTCTTGGAGCCCTTGGCCTTGCGGACCTTGATGGCGCCGAGCTCTTCCTTGAGGAGATCTTCGGCGGACGGGGCTTTCGGCACGCCGCCGACGAGCTCGACGGGCTTGGCGGGTTCGACCGGGGCGGCGGCCTCGGCGGGAGCGTCGGCCTTCGGGGCCTTGGGGGCCTTGGCAGGCTTCTCGGCCGTCGGATTGGCGGCGGCGGCGTCCTTCTTGGGCGCCTTTTCCTTCTTCGGAGCGGATTTCTCTTCGGACATGGAGATGGGTTTTTAGAGGGTTATTCCTTGGCCTTCGTGACGCCGACAGTCTTGCGCGGGCCCTTGCGGGTGCGGGCGTTGGTCGAGGTGCGCTGGCCGCGGACCGGGAGGCCGCGGCGGTGGCGGATGCCACGGTAGCAGTTGATGGCCTGGAGGCGCTTGAGGTTGCCGGTGATCTCGCGGCGGAGATCGCCTTCCACCACCCACTTGTTGTCGGTGATGATGTGGAGGATCTTGTTGAGCTGCTCCTCGGTGAGATCCGAGGCGCGCATGTTGGCGTCGAGACCGGCGGTCTCGATGATCAGGTCGGCACGGGCGGGGCCAATGCCGTAGATGTATCGGAGGGAGTATCCGATCTTCTTTTTGGCGGGGAGTTCAACGCCGAGGAGACGAGGCATATTTGGTGTAGTTGAAGTTTGAGTGGAAAGTGAAAGGGAGGATCAGGCGCGCGGGATCGTGAGGATCTCTGGGCCGGAGTCGGTGGTGAGCACCGTGTGTTCGAAGTGGGCGGAGGGTGAGCCGTCGGCGGAGACGACCGTCCAGTGATCGCTGAGGGTGCGGACGGCGTAACGGCCGAGGTTGACCATCGGTTCGATGGCGAGCGTCATCCCGGGTTTGATCTTCTCGCCGGAGTTTTTCCGGCCGAAGTTCGGGATCTGCGGTTCCTCGTGCATCGACCGCCCCACCCCATGGCCGACCATCTCGCGGACAACGCTGAAGCCGGCGCGCTCGACGTGGGTCTGGATGGCGTGGGAGATGTCGCCGATACGGTTGCCTACCGTGGCCTGCTGGATGCCGAGTTGGAGGGCTTCCGCGCTGACTTGGAGGAGTTCGGCGACACGCGGGGCAACGGTGCCGACGGGGACCGTCGTGGCGTTGTCGCCGATGTAGCCGTTGTATTCCACGACAACGTCGAGGGAGACGATGTCGCCGAGGCGCAGGATGCGCTTCAGGGAACCGATGCCGTGGACGACCTCCTCGTTGACGGAGATGCAGGTGTAGGCGGGATAAGGAGACGCGTGCAGCTTGTAGCCGTGGCAGGCGCTGCGGGCGCCGAACGACGCGATGAGATCGCGACCGATTTGATCCAAGTCGTAGGTGGTGATACCGGGCCGGACCTGCTCCTTCATCTTGGCCAAAACGGTGGCGGCGATGGAGCAGGCTTCGCGCATCCGCCGGATGCCCTCCGCGTTTTTGATCGGGATGGCCATATCAGGCGGCGCGTGCGGTGGTCTCGGTGAGGAGACCTTGCGTGCGGTAGTGCGTGGCGACGTCAGCGGGAGCTGAAGCTGGGGCGAGGACGGCGGAGAGGGTTTCTCCGCGGGCTTCGATCCATTCGTCGAACACTTTGGCTTGGAGCAACGTAGCCGGGAAATCCTCGAGGAGGAATCCCGCATCGGGTTTGCGCGCCCAGAACCACTTGCGGAGAACCGCGGTGGTCAACTGGTCCGGCAAGGCGGAGCCTCGCTGGAGCGCCGCGGCGGCCTGTTGGCCGAGCGGCGTGCGTCGCGAAATCTCCTGCTGCACGAGAGTCGCAGGAGAGACGTGCTCGATTGAGAAAGAACGGGCCTGGCAAACGAGGTCCGCATGATGCGGACCAGATGGACCAAGGAGAACTAGCTTCGCCTTCGCCGAGGCGAAGACGGAAAAGGCGCTGGAGTGTTCAGCCCTTTCCACCGAAGTAAAGAGTTAAAGAGCGAAGGTGCGGACGGCCCAAGCAGTGATGCCGATGAGGAGCATAACCATCATGAAACCAACCAGTTTCATGACCGTAGCATCCGAGGCGGCCTCGCCTAGGGACATCTGCGCCGAGGTGCTGCGGCCACGGATACGGCCCTTCTTGAGGAAGCCGTCGTAATGGCGCTGGAGCAGGAAGGTCTCGATCTGGCGCATCGTGTCGAGGATGACACCGACGGTGATGAGCATGCCCGTGCCGCCGAAGAAATAGGCGATGCGGGGCGGGACGCGCAGGTTGAAGAGCAGCACGTCGGGGAAGATCGCGATCACGGTGAGGAAGATCGCGCCCGCGAGCGTGAGGCGGGTCATCACGAAATCGAGGAACTGCGCGGTCGGCTCGCCGGGACGCACGCCGGGAATGTAGCCGCCGTATTTCTTCAGGTCGTCGGCGACCTGGATCGGCTTGAACATGACCGACACCCAGAAATAGCTGAAGAACAGGATCAGCAGGCCCATCACGATGTAATAGGTGAGGTTGCCCTGCACGAGGTAGTTCGAGAGCTCGATGAGGAACTTGATGTCGAAGGCCGCGCCGAGCTGGGAGAAGATCTGCTGCGGGAAGAGCAGGATCGCGCTGGCGAAGATGACGGGCATGACGCCCGAGTAGTTGACCTTGAGCGGAAGGAACGAGCTCTGGCCGCCGTAGACCTTCTGGCCGACGACGCGCTTGGCGTATTGCACCGGGATCTTCCGCTGGGCCTGCGTGACGGCGATGATGCCCATCGTGACGATGAGGAAGAGGCCGATCATGAGGACGGCCTGCGGGAGGCCGAGGCTGGCGGTGCCGACCGGGGCGAAGAAGAGCTGGTAGGTCGCCGCGGCGGCGCCGGGGATGTCGGCCAGAATGCCGATGGTGATGAGGAGCGAGACGCCGTTGCCGATGCCGCGCTGCGTGATCTGCTCGCCGAGCCACATCATCAACAGCGTGCCCGCCGTGAGGAACACCGTCGACTGCACGAGGAAGAACGTCTTGTCGACGATGACGATGTTGCCGTAGAGATTCAGGTCGTAGCCGGGGAAGAGGCGGCCGGGATTCTCGAGCGCGAGGATGAGGAGGACGCCTTGGATCAAGCAAATGGCGACCGTGAGGTAGCGTGTGTATTGCGTGAGCTTCTGACGACCGACGTCACCTTCCTGCTGCAGCCGGCTGAGCGCCGGGACGACAGCCGTCATGAGCTGGAAGATGATCGAGGCGCTGATGTAGGGCATGATGCCCAGCGCGCAAACGGCGCCCTGCAGGAGCGCGCCGCCGGTGAACATGTTGTAGAGCCCCATCAGCGCGCCGCCGCCGCCGGCGGTCTGGTCCGCGAAGAACTGCTTCAGCGGAGCCGGGTCAAGACCGGGGAGCGGGATGTGGGCGCCGACGCGCGCCACGAAGAGCAGCGACAGCGTGTAGAGGATCCGCGAGCGGAGCTCGGGGATCTTCATGGAGTTCGTAAAGGCGGAAAACATGTCGATTGCGGATTGGGGACTGCGGATTGCGGATTAGCAGAAGAGTGCGGTTTGCGTGGCTCGGAGAGTCATTCCGCAATCCGCACTCGGCATTCCACAATGGCTTCAGGCCGTGATGGCCTGGCCGCCGGCCTTTTCGATCTTGGCCTTGGCCGAGCCGGTGAACTTGTGCGCGGTGACCTTGAGGGCGCGGCTGAGTTCGCCGTCGCCGAGGACCTTGAGCATGGCGCCGTCGGCACGGATGAGGCCGGCCTGGACGAGGGCGTCGATGTTCACCTCGGTGACCGAGGCATCGAGCTTGGCGAGGTCGCCGACGTTCACGACGGCGTAGGTCGTGCGGAAGTTGTAGTTGTTGAAGCCGCGGTGCGGGAGCTTGCGGTAAAGGGGCATCTGGCCGCCTTCGAAGCCGGGGCGGATCGAGCCGCCCGAGCGGGCGGTCTGGCCCTTGCCGCCCTTGCCGGAGGTCTTGCCGTGGCCGCCGCCTTCGCCGCAGCCGACGCGCTTCTTGCGGTGCACGGCACCTTTGACGTTCTTGAGAGAGTGGAGACGCATTGTCTTGGATTCCTAGGTTGGGTCGCCGCCCCGCGGGTGCGGGGCGACTCGGATTTTTTTGAGTGGGCGCTTAGGCGCGGGCGGCCTTGAAGTCTTCGGCCATGCGGAGCTTCCGGAGGCCGTTGAAGGTGGCGTGCACGACGGCGATGTGGTTCTTGGAACCCATCGACTTCGTGAGGACGTTCTTCACGCCCGCCGCCTCGAGGACGGCGCGGACGCCGCCGCCGGCGATGAGGCCGGTGCCGGGCGTGGCCGGGCGGAGGAACACCTTGCCGCCGTCGAACTGGCCCAGCACCTCGTGCGGGATGGTGTCGCCGCGGAGCTTGACCGGGTAGAGGCGCTTCTTGGCCGCCTCGGTGGACTTCTTGATGGCGTCGGGGACCTCGTTGGCCTTGCCGTAGCCGATGCCGACGTTGCCCTTGCCGTCGCCGACGACGGCGAGGGCGGAGAAGCTGAAGCGACGGCCGCCCTTCACCACCTTGGCGCAGCGGTTGATGTAGACGACCTTCTCGATCAGGCCGGACTCGGAACCCTCGGCGGGCGAGTTGGCGGTATAGGACCTGTTGTTGTTAGCCATGGGTGGTGATCAGAATTGGAGGCCACCGGCGCGCGCGGCGTCGGCGAAGGTCTTGACCCGGCCGTGGAAACGCCGGCCGTTGCGGTCGAAGACCACGGCGGCGATGCCGGCGGCCTTCGCCTTGGCGGCGAACGCCGTGCCGACGAGCTGGGCGCCCGCGACGTTGCCCTTGGCGCTCTGCTTGCGCACCTCGGGATCGAGGGTGGAGAGGAAGACGAGCGTGCGGCCCGCGTCGTCGTCGACGGCCTGCGCGTAGATGTGCTTGCCGGAGAACTTGACCGAGAGGCGCGGCCGGGCGGCGGTGCCGACGACGGTCTTGCGGATGCGCCACTTGCGCTTCTGGAGCAGCGCGGCTTTGCGGATCGTGTTGGACATGGTGGTGCGGCGTTAGGCGACGGTCTTGCCTTCCTTGCGGCGGACGCGCTCGGCGTGCTCGCCGACGATGCGGACACCCTTGCCCTTGTAGGGCTCGGGCGGGTAGTAGGCGCGGATCTCGGCGGTGACCTGGCCGACGAGCTGCTTGTCCGCGCCCTCGATCTTGAGCTTGGTGCCGTCGGTGACGGTGACCTTGATGCCCTCGGGGATGTCGTGGAGGATCGGGTGCGAGAAGCCGAGCGCGAGGTCGAGCTGCTTGCCCTTGAGCGCGGCCTTGAAGCCGACGCCCTGGATCTCGAGCTCCTTCGCGTAGCCGACGGAGGCGCCCTTGACCATGCCGGCGATGACCGAACGGGCCGTGCCGTACATGGCGCGGGCGAAACGGGTGTCGTCGGCCGGAGCGACGACGATGGTGTTGTCCTTCCGCTCGATCTTCACGACCGGAGCGAAGGTCTTGGCGACCTTACCCTTGGGGCCGTCGACGGACACCGTGGTGCCCTTGATGTCGATCTTGACCTTGTCGGGGATGGAGACGGGTTGCTTGCCGATTCTGCTCATGGTGCGGGGCTCCTTACCAGACGGTGCAGACGAGCTCGCCGCCGAGCTTCGCGCGGCGGGCGTCCTGGTCCTTCATGAGGCCCTTGGACGTGGAGACGATGGCGACGCCGAGGCCGTTGAGGACGCGCGGGAGGTCCTGGTAGCTGAAGTAGACGCGGCGGCCCGGGGTGGACTCGCGCTTGAGGCCGGTGATGACCGGCGTCTGGTCGACGTACTTGAGGGTGACGACGAGGGTCTTGTGGCCGCGCGCGTCCGTGCCGGTGGCGACGTCGCGCACGAAGCCCTCGCTCTTGAGGATCTGGGCCAGGCTCTCCTTGAGCTTCGAGTGCGGGGCGACGCACTGGGCCAGGCCGGCCTTCGACGCATTGCGGAGGCGGGTCAGGAAATCACTGATCGGGTCGGTCATTGGATGGAGGTGGGGGGATCGGCCGCGCGGGTCATATCCGACCCCCGCGGGCCAAAGGGTTACCAGGAGGACTTGGTGACGCCGGGGATCTTGCCGGCGAGCGCGAGCTCGCGGAAGGTCAGGCGGGAGACGCCGTACTTGCGCTTGAAGCCGCGCGGGCGGCCGCTGAGGGAGCAGCGGTTGCGGACGCGGATGCGGTTGGAGTTGCGCGGAAGCTTCTGGAGCTTCTTCTGCGCGGCGTAGAACTCCTCGTCGGTGGTGGCGGGATTGGCGAGGATGGCCTTCAGCTCGGCGCGCTTGGCGGCGAACTTGTCGGCGAGCTTGATGCGCTTCTTGTTGCGTTCGATGGCGGAGGTTTTCGGCATGGCGCGGGTAAGGGTTAGGCGGTTTTGGCGGCGGCCTGCTGCTCGGTGCGGCGGAAGGGCATGCCGAGGAGCTTGAGGAGCTCGCGGGCCTCGTCGTCGGTCTGGGCCGAGGTGACGAGAGTGATGTCGAGCCCCATGTGGCGCTTTGCGCTTTCGACGGAGATCTCGGGGAAGATGGTGAAGTCGGTGATGCCGATGTTGTAGTTGCCCTGGCCGTCGAGCTTGTTGGGCACGCCGCGGAAGTCGCGGATGGTGGGCAGCGCCACGGCGAGGAGGCGCATGAGGAAGTGCCACATGCTGTCGCCGCGGAGGGTGACGGAGCAGCCGACGACTTGGCCCTGCTTGAGCTTGAAGTTGGCGATGGCCTTGCGCGACTTGTTGAGGATGGGCTTCTGGCCGGCGATGAGACCCATGTCGCGCGCGGTATCGGCGATCTGGTTCTTGTCGGCATCGGCGCCGATGCCGGTGTTAAGCACGATCTTCTCGAGCTTGGGCACCTGGTGCTTGTTCTTGTAGCCGCGCGCCGCCATGAGGGCGGGCACGACTTGCTCGAAGTAGGCTTTTTTGAGAGGGGGGAAGTTGTCTTTGCTCATGTTCTGGAGCCCGGTTTCCAAGCGGGCAAATTAGGGAAAGGCGTTAGGCCTTCTGGGCTTCGGTTTTCTTGGCGCGCTTCTTCGAGGCGTCGAA
>CAYYVB010000178.1:0-2894 GCA_964475035.1 uncultured Opitutaceae bacterium
ACGCCGACGGCGCCGACTTGCCCGAAGGCCTGTTGCGCGTGACCTGCCTGGCCAATTACGACCGCTGGGCCACCTTGCCCGAGGAAACCTATCAGACGGACAAGCGCCGCTGGTTCGAGGCGATCCAGCAAAGTGCGCGCCGCTTCCTGCCACCGGTGGAGGAGGGGATGCTCGCCGCGAACCTGGTCACGACAGACATGTTCACACCGCGCACGGTGAAGAAATTCACCGGCCACCTGAACGGCGCGATCTACGGTGCGCCGCGCAAGCTCCGCGACGGCCGCACGCACCTGAAGAACCTCTACCTCTGCGGCACGGACCAGGGTTTCCTCGGCATCGTCGGCGCCATGCTCAGCGGCATCTCGATGGCGAATTACCACGTGTTGCAGGCCAAGTAGGACCGGCTTCAGCCGGTCAAGCCGGCCGCCGCATTGGCAGCATTTGCCCCGGTCAACTTCCCGGTTGCGCCGGCCTAAGTCGCGCCCTTACTTGGTCCGCTTCACATGGCCTACGACTGGCTCAAAGGAATCAACGACCACTACGACGTCATCGTCATCGGCAGCGGCCTGGGCGGCCTGACCGGCGCCAACGTGCTCGCCAAGTGCGGCCACAAGGTCCTGCTGCTGGAGCATCATTACCAGCTCGGCGGCCTCGCGACGTGGTTCACCCGCAAGGGCGGGCACATCTTCGACATTTCGCTGCACGGCTTTCCGCACGGCATGATCAAGTCCTGCCGCAAGTATTGGAGCCAGGACATCGCCGACGCCATCGTGCAGCTCAAGGGCGTGCGGTTCATCAACCCGCAGTTCCAGATCGACACGACCTTCGACCGCGACGACTTCACGCGCCAGCTGATTGAGAAGTTCGGCATCCCGGCCGAGACGGTGGAGCGGTTCTTCACCGACCTGCGGGCGATGAATTTCTACGACAACTCGACCGAGACGACCGGCGAGATGTTCGAGCGCTATTTCCCCGGCCGCGACGACGTGAAGCGACTCCTGATGGAGCCGATCGCCTACGCCAACGGCTCCACGATGGACGATCCGGCGATCACCTTCGGCATCGTGTTCTCGAACTTCATGAGCAAGGGCGTCTTCACGTTCCAGGGCGGAACGGACGTCCTGATCAAGCGCATGGCCGAGGAGCTGATGAAGAACGGCGTCGAGATCCGCAAGCACGTGCTCGTCGAGAAGATCCTCACCGAGGAAGTCGACGGCCGGAAGCGCGTCTGCGGCGGCGTCGCCAACGGCAAGACCATCCGCTGCCATGCCGTGCTCTCCAATTCCAACATCAAGAACACGGTGCTGCGCATGGCCGGCGAGGAGAACTTCGCCCCGGAGTTCGTCGCCGCCACCAAGGCCGTTCGCGTCAACAGCAGCTCGTGCCAGGTCTATCTCGGCATCAAGAAGGGCGAGACGCTCCCGCACATCGGCGACCTCGTGTTCACCTCCGACGAGCCGAAATTCTCCAGCGATGCGCTGGTCGACCTGCACACGACGAGCCGCACGTTCTCGCTCTATTATCCCGACACGCGCCCGGGCAGCGACCGTTACACGGTCGTCGTCTCGATCAACGCCAAGTATCAGGACTGGGCCGGCATGTCCGAGGAGGATTACGCGAAACACAAGGCGCGCCTGATCGAGGAGTCGCTGGTTTCGCTCGAGCGCTTCATCCCCGACATCCGCGCGAAGATCGAGTGGCAGGAAGCCGCCACGCCGCGCACGGTGGAATACTACACGAAGCACTGGCACGGCACGTCGTTCGGCACGAAGTTCGAGGGGCTCAAGATCTCGATGGACCTGCCCGCGCAGCTGCCCGGCCTCTACCACGCCGGCTCGGTCGGCATCATCATGTCGGGCTGGCTCGGCACCATCAATTACGGCGTCATCGTCGCCAACCAGATCGACAAGGCGCTCGCCGCCGCGAAACGCACCGCCGCCTGATCCTCCCGTGAACGCAGTCGAGCAACTCATCCCGCACCGTCCGCCGTTTCTGTTCGTCGACGAGATCGTCTCCCACGAGGGCGAGACGCTCGTCGCCCGCCGCACCTGGCGGGCGGACGAGGATTTCTACCGCGGTCATTATCCCGGCGCGCCGATCACGCCGGGCGTCCTGCTCAGCGAGGCCGTGTTCCAAAGCGGCGCCTGCCTCATGGCCAAGCTCATGGCCGGTTCGGCCGGGCAGGGGGGCGGCGTGCCGTTGCTGACGAAGGTTTCCGACATCCGTTTCCGTCTGCCAGTCTATCCGGGCGACACCGTGCTGATCGAGGTGAAGCGCAAGGAGACGGCCGGGGAATTCCATTTCCTCACTGGCGTGATGAAGTCCGCCGAGGGGAAGAAGATCATGAACGTGGACTTCGCCGTCGCGTGGAAGAAACCCGAGGGACAGGTGACCACCGCCTCCGCATGAGCGACTTCCTCCAACTTTCCGGCAAGACCTTCCTCGTCCAGGGCGTCGCCAACAAGAAGAGCGTCGCGTGGCTCATCGCACGCTCATTGGAGGAGCAGGGCGCGCGCGTCGTCTTCGCCGTCCGTTCCGAGGCGCGGAAAAAATCCCTCGAAGCCCTGCTCGCGGACCGGCCGGTCTTCATCTGCGACGCCGAGCAGGAGGGCGCCTGCGACCGGCTCGCCGCCGAAGTCGCCGCGGCCGGATTGGCGCCGCTGCACGGGCTTGTGCACTCCATCGCGTTCGCCAACTACAGCGAGGGCTTCAAGACCTTCGCCGAGACGAAGCGCGCCGATTTCCTCCAGGCGACCGCCATCTCGGCCTTTTCGCTCGTCGAGCTCACGCGCGCCTTCAAGCCGCACCTCACGAAAGACGCCTCGGTCGTCACCATCGGCATCTCGTCGCTGCTCGTGACGCCCGACAACTACGGCTACATGGGCCCGATCAAG
>CAYYVB010000178.1:2994-6971 GCA_964475035.1 uncultured Opitutaceae bacterium
CATCTCGTCGCTGCTCGTGACGCCCGACAACTACGGCTACATGGGCCCGATCAAGTCGGCGCTGGAATCCTGCGCGCGCTTCCTCGCCAAATCACTGAGCACCGACACGGCGATCCGCGTCAACGTCCTCGGCAGCGGCCCGCTCAAAACCAGCGCCTCGGCCGGCATTCCCGGCTACCTCGAGAGCTACCTCTACGCGGAGAAACTCACGTTCCGGAAACGCGCCCTCGATACGCAGGAGGTGGCCAATGTCGCGCTCTTCCTCCTCAGCCCCCGCAGCAGCGGTCTGAACGGCACGACGCTCGTCGTCGACGCGGGCCTCGGCTCGAACTATTTCGACAAGGACGTCATCCGCCTCGCGATGAGACCGGAGACGCCGGCCGCGCCGGCGCAAACGCCAAACTCCAAATCCCAGACTCCAAAGTGAGCCTCACCGCGAAGCAGGTTTTGGCGTTTGGGATTTGGCACTTGGGATTTCGAAAATGAAATTTTCGCGCGCCTGTATCGAGTCCATCGCCTCGGTCGAACCGGATGAAGTCTGGAGTTCCGCCGAGATCGAACGCCGCCTGCAACCGCTGTATCAGCGTCTCCGTTTGCCGGAAGGGCGGCTCGAACTGATGTCCGGTATCCGCGAACGCCGGATGTGGCCGGCGGGCACGCGGCCGTCGGACGCCAGCGCCGCGGCCGGACGCAAGTTGCTCGGCCGTTCGGGCATCCAGGCGCAGAAGCTGCAGGTGCTCATGCACAGCGCGGTCTGCCGCGATATGCTCGAGCCCGCGACCGCGACCTTCGTGCACCACAAGATGGGGCTACCCGGCGGCATGCAGGTCTTCGATGTCTCGAACGCGTGCCTCGGTTTTCTCAACGGACTCGTGCTGCTCGGCGCGATGATCGACGCCGGCCAGGTGCGCGCCGGCATCGTCGTCTCGGGCGAGAACGGCCGGCCGCTCGTCGAGCGCACGATCCAGCATCTGCTCGCCGCCGACCTCGACCGCAACGCGATCAAGCCGTTCTTCGCCAACCTCACGATCGGTTCGGCCGCCGTGGCCGCGGTCGTGTGCCACGAGGATGAATTGCCGGCCGGAGCGCCGCGTCACCGGCTCGTCGCCGGCGCGGCCTTGGCGGACACGAGCCACAGCAATCTTTGCCAGGGCGACAGCGCGGGCGATGGGCTCGCGATGGAGACGGATTCCGAGCAGCTGCTCATCGCGGGCGTCGACGTCGCGCGCCGCACTTGGACGGAGTTCAAGCAGGAGAGCGGTTGGAGCGAGACGACCCCTGACCGTTTCATCTGTCACCAAGTCGGCAGCGCGCACCGGCGCAAACTCTACGAAACGCTCGGCTTGGACCTCGCGAAGGATTTCTCGTCGTTCGAGACGCTCGGCAACACCGGCTCGGCCGCACTGCCGGCGACCTTGACCCGCGCCGTCGAGCAGGGCGCCGTGCGGTCCGGCGACAAGATCGCGCTGCTCGGCATCGGCAGCGGCATCAACAGCCTCATGCTCGCCCTCGAATGGTGAACGCGCCGACTCAACTTCCCGAGTGGTTGCGGACGCTGTATCCCTTCACGCCGCAGCGCTTCGCCACGCCAGCCGGGGAAATCAGCTACCTCGATGAGGGACCGCGGTCGGACGAGGCGGTCGTGATGGTGCACGGCAATCCGACTTGGTCTTTTTTCTACCGCAATGCCGTGCTGGCGCTGCGGGGACACCTGCGGTGCATCGTGCCGGATCATCTCGGCTGCGGGCTCTCCGACAAGCCGCAGCACTGGGATTACACGCTGCCGAACCACGTCGCGAACCTCCGGGCGCTGCTGGATTCGCTCAACTTAAGGAAGATCCACCTTGTCGTGCACGATTGGGGCGGGCCGATCGGATTGGGTGCCTTGCTGCCGCAACCGGAGAAACTCGGCCGCGTCGCGATCCTCAACACCGCGGCCTTCGCCGATACCGTCGTCCCGTGGCGGATCCGCCTATGCCGCGCGCCGTTGATCGGCGAACTGATCGTGCGCGGCGGCAACGGCTTTGCCTGGCCGGCGACGTGGAAGGCGGTGACCAAGCCGCTGCCGACGGACGTGAAGCGGGGATTCCTGTTTCCTTACGATTCCTGGGCCAACCGCATCGCCACACACCGGTTCGTGGTGGATATCCCGAGCGGGCAGGGCACGGCGTCGGATGCGGCGCTGGCCGAGATCGAACGCCGGCTGCCGCTGCTGCGCGAGCGGGACGTGGCGATCATCTGGGGCGGGGATGATTTCTGCTTCAACCGCCACTATTTCGACCGCTGGCAGGGGATGCTGCCGCAGGCGGCCGCCCGTTATTTGCCGGGCATCGGTCACTATCTGTTGGAAGACGGCGACCAGATCGTGGTGGAGCAGGTGAAAACCCTCATTTTAGGCGCTCGCTGAGGGTCGCTACAGAGGGAAAATCTGCGCAGAATTATTAGAGACATAATGCTTATTGTGCATTGTGAATGTGCGCCCGTGGACCTGCCAGCGATTCACTTCGCCACGCCCCAGCGCTTGGACAGCGGATAATAGATGAACAGCGGCTTGCCGACGACGTCCTTGTCCGGGACGTAGCCCCAGTAACGGCTGTCCTTGCTGCGCGGCGAGTTGTCGCCGAGGGCCATGTAGGAATTGGCCGGCACTTCGGCCACGCGGCCAATGCCGAGCAGGCCGTCGCTGGCGTAACCCGGATAATCGCCACGTTTCTCCGCATTGGCCGCGAAGGCATCGGCGCCGGTGATCGGCGCGCCGTTGCGGTAAAGCACGCCGGCCGGATCGTCGGCGTGGTCGCCGCCGTCGCGGATGAATTGCGGCGGGCGGATCTCCAGCTTGTCGCCGGGCAGACCGACGAGGCGCTTGATGTAATACTTGTCACCCTCCTCGGCGCCGAGGTCCGGGATGTTGCCGGTCTTGAACACGAATCCCTGTCCGACCTTCGGCGGGAAGAAATTGTAGGTGAACCGGTCGACGAACAAGAGATCGCCCGTGTGGATGTCGAACGACACGATCGGCTCGCCCGTCTTCACTTTCTTCCCGACCGGGATCCAATAGACACGCTGCTCGAACCGCCGGCCGCCGCTCACGACGGTCATCACCGAGGTCTCCGGTTGCTTGCCGGATTTCTGCAGGCGCTCCTGCAACACGACGCCGAGGCTGCGGCGGCCGTCGCCGAAGGCGTCCTCGAGCACGCGCTCGAAATCGAAATCAGCCGGCACTTCCAGGCGCGCGAGCTGGCCGTTGACCAAGAAGACGTATTCGCGCTTCACCGTCGGAAAGATCCCGAGGTTGCGCCCGGTCTTCTGCGAATAGATCACGCGCAGATCGCGCGACACGACGGGCACGTAGACCTCGCCGTCCGCCGGCGCCGTGGCCGCGAAGTGCGTTGCACCGAACGCGAGGAAGCGCCCCACCCGCTCAACCGGGCCGGGCTCGACGCCGTCGCGGAACAGCTCGTGCGTCATGCCGTAGTAGCTCGGCCACATCGAATTCGTCGGGATCTTGAACGGCTGCACGAAATACGCGCGCAGGCCGAGGATCACGATCGCGGCGACGAGGAAAAACTCGACGTTTTCGACCAGCGACGAGGTCGGATAAAGCCGCCCGCCCGTCTCGCGCAACACGCCCTCGAGCTTCTCGATCGCCATCTTCAGGCGGCTGGCGTCGGCCTTTTCCTGGAGGCGCAGCTTCAACTCGCCGGTGGCGGCGACGAGCTGCTGGTTCTGCGCCTGGCTGAGCAGGTCGCGGCGGAACTTGTGGACGCGATCCGCGACTTCGAGCCAGTTGGCGGCGTGGCGCCGGGTCTTCTTTTCTTCGGAGAGGAGGAATTCGAACACGGCGGGAAAAACTCGGCGGCGCTCAGTTGCTGGTCTTGAGGACCTGGATGAAGGCGTCGGGCGGGATGGAGACCTTGCCGATCTGCTTCATCTTCTTTTTGCCCTCCTTCTGCTTCTCGAGGAGCTTGCGCTTGCGG
>CAYYVB010000179.1:0-5477 GCA_964475035.1 uncultured Opitutaceae bacterium
GGATTCCGGCCGCTGCCCGGCGGTGCGCCGTTCGCCGTCGTTCCAATTGAGCAGGTCCAGTCCGAGGCCGAGGACGCGCGGGCTCTCGTTCACCCGTCGGTTCAGCATGTGCAGGGAGTAGATCTCGCCGGCGCCCTCGAGCTTGATCGTGACGAGGTCCGACAGGAAGCGGGCGAAGACCGGATCGAACCACTCGCGGTCCGAGACCGGCAGTCGCTGCGCTTCGACGTGCACGAGGCAGTCCTCGAGGAATCCGCCGCGAAAACGGATGTTGCGGCGGTAAACCCAGCTGAACGGGTCGTAGATGAAATGCAGGTTGGCGATCAGCATCTGCTGCAATCGCCTCAGCTCCTCCGCGCCCGTTCCAGCGGCGGTGAAGAAAATGGGGTAGGTGAGGCTGACTTTGCCGAACGCGTGCGGCGGCACATCGCCGGGCAAACCTTGTTCGATGAAGTGAAAGCCGCGCAGCGTGTCGAGGTTGAGCCCCTGCGTCTTCTCCGTCGCGAAGGTGTTGCCGCCGCTGCGGACGAAGAAGACCTCCCACGTCGCGAGCACGCGGCGCTCCCAACGGCCGGTGGCGTCGTCGTGACGGATGTCGCGGGCGAATTTGCCGCGGGGCTTCTTCGGGGCGGTCGCGTTCAGGCGGTCGAGATCCCATGCGACCACCGCGTCGACCTTGAAAAAAGGCTCCTGCACGAGCCGGTCGATGATCGCCCGCTCGCGCCGCAGCCAATGCGAGTTGCGGCGGGAAAAAGGCTGATGGCCGAAGGTCGCGACGAGGGCGCGCATCTCGCGTTCGAAGTCTTTCCCCAGCTTGATGCGGGATTCGAGGTGTTTGACCTCATCGAGCACGAGTTTCTTGTGAAACCCCGTCAGCAGCTTGTTGAAGGAGCGGGCGAAATCGATCACCACGGGGTGATCGCCCTCGTAGTCGCGGCCCGTGAATCCGTCGATGATTCGGACATCGACCTTGTAGGCGGACACGTTGAACGGTGCCAAGACGAAGACCTCATCGCTGGCGGCTTCCTGGGCACGCAGGATGGGCAAGATCGACGCGGTGGTCACAAGCGCGGCCAACAGCAGGCGGGCGCGGAACAGCGGGGCAATGGGGTGGCGCACGCGCCGAAGCTGCGGGGGCGCAACGCTCGGTCAAATCCCAACGACCGGCGGTCGAATGTATCACTGAAAGCGGGTGCGGTCCGCCGGCCTGACCGCAGGGCAGTTTTGCGGCATCGCACAGAAATCATGCGCTGGGTTCAATCACCTCGGGCCGCAGATCCCGTGGGCCGAGAGCTGCATGACCGCCTAAAAAGGTGGATGGCCTTTGCCTTGCCCAAACGAGGAATTCGTCCGCGAGCACGAGCGGTGAGGCGGCCTCCCCGCCAACCGCGGGTCTGAAGTGAAGATCATCATCGACTCCACGGCCTCCGGTTGAGTTCGCAGCGCTCCGTCCGCGCAGGAATTTATCCGGCCGGATCGGCGAGGCAGTCGTCGGGGAACGTGTTCTGGTGGCGCAACCAGGCGTCGAGGCAACCGCTGTTGGTCAGCGCCTCGTGCAGGGCGGAACCGAAGTCGTAGGCGCGTTCGTCGTAGCCGGCGGCCTCGATGGCTTCGTCCACGCCAAGCATCACCGCGAACATCCGCGCGCGGAGGGCCGGGATGTAAACCTTGGTGATGTCGACGGACGGATCGGTCATGTGCGCGGCGCAGACGGCGGCGTCGCTCGTGTGGTGGGCGCGGCAGGGCTGGGGGCGGCCGTCATAAATGGAGCAGGCGCCTTCGTGGAGCAGGACGCAGGGCTGGCGGCTGGTGTCGCGCTCGCCGGGGGCAAAGGCGGCGACGCGCTGACGGTGCGCGGCGAGCGCCGCGATCAACGTCTCGACGGCCGCGGCGGTGAAGTGGGAGAGGATGTGGTCGGCGGCGTAGAATACCTCATGGGCTTGGACGTCGACCGGCACCCGGCAACAGAAGTCGCAGCCGGAACGGCAGGCCACGGCGGCGTGGACGGACTTGGGGCTGTCGGCATACGTCTGGTCGGAGAGTTCCATGCCCCAGCGCAGGGCTGCCATCAATTGGCGGGGCGAGCGCATTCGGCGCAGGCGCGGGGCGAGTCCCGCGATGGTATGGTCGAACAACTCGAAGCGCCGGGCGACCGGGAAGCGGGAAGGCATGGGGTGATTAGCGTCGCAGGCGCGGGAGAGAAAGCGATGCCGGAACTTGCCGGATGCCGGCACACCTGTGCTTTGCGGGCATCGTGCACCGCACCGGCCACGGAACGGAGGTTCAGGGCTCGCTGGCTCGCTGGTCGCGCAGCTCGGCTTGGCGCATCGGCATCGCGTCGATGATCGCGAATAATTCCTTGGGTGCGAGCGGCACCGCACGACGCAGTTTCTCGCCGCCATCCTTGCCGATCAACACGACGGAAAAAGCCGGTGCGCCGAAGTGTGTCTCGACGAACATGTCGCGCGTGAGCAATTCCGCCCAGGCCGGCACGAGCCAGGCCGCTTGCTCGCGATAGAGAGGATCCTCGGCGGAGGGTGCGGCGATTTGCAGCACGCGCGGCAAATCACGCGCGACGCTTTCCGTGCCGCTCAATGGCGCGGTGGGGTATGGCGGGGACCTGCGCGGCCAATTCATCGGGATTTCGAGCTGGCGTTCGGTCGAGGTGCGCGGATCGATCATGAAGGTCTCCAGCTCAAGTGGGGCTTGCAGGTGCGCGGTCCCCGGTGCGGGTGAGGACGCCGAAGAATCAACGGTCGGGATCGAGATGAGGATCTGCCGAAAGCCGGGAGCTTCACCGAGAGAAACCAGCACGCCTTCGGGTTGGCCACGGAGCAAACGCAGCAGCGCCCAGTCACCGTTGAAGGTCAGGTTCGCCTCGCGCCCGTCCACCTCCAGTTGGGGCAGGAGTTGATTCGATTGAGGGCGGTGCGGCGAGCGGTCGGCCCAGATGAAATCGAGCGAGACCGGTTGGCCGGGGGACCAGCGCAGTGTCCGGTCAGTCGCAGGTGAGAGGTGTGGATGGGTGAGGCCCGCATCGCCCGACGAAAAGCGCCACGTGACGAGCTGATCGACGCCACGCGCCACTGTGCTCGGCCGGTTGAAATGGACGCGCAGGTGGAGGGCGGTCGAGGGCTCCAGTGCGATTTCGAGAAAGTCGGCAATGGCGATCAGTTGGTTGAGGAAATTGCCCGCGTCCGCCGTCCACCGGCCGGGCTCTGATTCGAGCACTGCATCGCGCAGGGCCGGCAATTGCGGGGCTTGGTAGTGCACAAAATCCCGCAGGGCGGACAAGTTCGCATCGGGCGAATCGAGGTCTCCGAACGGGAAGCGGCTGGCGAAGGTGGTATTGAAATAAAATTCAAAATCCCGGTATCTCGCGATGGTAGAGGCCGTGACCCAAGGCCGGTCCGCGCTCGCCTGCGCCAGCGAGGTGCAGCCGAGCAACGTGAGGATGAGCAGGAGTCGAGTATTCCGCAGATGATTGGTTAGCTGGATGGCCCTTCGGATTTTGATCCCGAGTTTGCGCGGCATGGGGAGCGTGGAGTTGGCGAGTCGGAGGACGAAGTGAAAAACAACGAACAACGATCGGTCCCTATTCTTGGTCGCGGGCCGGCTTTTGGTATTCCGCGACGTCGATGGTCGCGAACTTAAGGCGGACAACTGCGTGGCGGAAGGGGGTGAGATTCAATGCCGGCTGACCATCCGGGGCGACGTAGTTGGCGTAGAGCTGAACCGCCACGGCGCGGCGATGCCGGGACGGCAGAGCTGCCTGGAAGGGCGCGGTGCCCGTTGGCACTTGCATTGAAACCACGTCCACACTTTGGCCCAGCCGGCTTACGATGGCGCTCTTTCGGGCGAACCACTCGGGCGCGGTCTTGGGCGCGGCATCGGCTCCGGCCCGGTCGTAGAATAAGACCAGATCGAGCGTGGTGGCGGTGACTTGGTTCGCGTCCATGTCGGCGCTCACGTTGACCTGGCGAAGAGCAGCAGCGGAGTCCTGCGCCGCCACCGCGGCAATCAGGGCGAACAAAGGGAGGAAGAATCGGAAGCGCATGGGCGGTTGCAGTTCAGAGAATAACTAGGCCGACGGAGACAGGGTTGGTCTGGGCGGCCGAGTGGTTGAAATCCCACCGATCATCGCCGCGTTTGCGGGCGTGATGATTTGTGTCGGGGAGCCAGCGGATCTGACCACCATCGGATCGGGTGGCCGCCGCTCAGTTCGCGGACTCCGTTTTGCTGGCACCGCTGCGGCGGCGCCGTGCCACCCAACCGAGCGCGCCCAAGCCGAGCAGCGCGGCGTAGGTCGAAGGCTCGGGAATGGCGGAGATGTTGGCTGCGGTGTAGGTGCCGGTGAAGGTGAACACCCTGATGTTGTCCGCCTGGCCGGTGTAGCTGACCGAGCCGCCGGAGTTGACGAAGGCGTGCCAGTTGGTGCTGCTCGCGGTGGGATTGAGGTTGAGCGCGGAGGCGACGACGGAGTTGAGCCAGAGCGTCGTCGTCGTGCCGTTGTTGACGATCACGGCCGAGTTCCACGCTCCGGCGTTGTATTCGGCCGAGCCGAAGGTCTGCTGGCCGTTCACTTGGCCTTGGATGCGATTGGTGACCGGATTGTAGACGATGGAGAGACCGTTCGAGCTCGGGTCGCCGACGGAGAAGATGACCGAGGAGGTGGTGCCGCTCGTGCTGCCCGGGTTCTTGAAGAGCAATTCGATGCCCCAGTTCGTGCTCTGGCCGACGGTGCCGCCGTTGATAGCCCACGCAAAGAGGCCGCCGCTGGGCGCGCCGTTGAAGGCGTAGCTGCCACCGGTCGGCGCGAGGTTGGTCGTGACCGTGCCGAAGCCGGTGTTGTTGGCGAAGCCGTGGCCGTTGCCGCTGCTATCCCCGTAGAAAGCCGAAGCACTCGACGTGTTCTCGAAGGTGTAGGTGGAAAAAGTCGTGACCGTGGCCTGGGCCAACATCAGCGACGGAAGCAGGGCGAACAACAGGACGCCGACAGACAGACGGGTGGGGAGATGCAAGGGGGAACGGAACGACGCCTCGGGGCAAGGCGGCTGCTCCGCACGAACGCTGCCTCAAGCCATTCTTGCCGGCGAGCGCGAATGTGTCGGATGCGCGTGCACGTGCCAGCCCATCAAATCCCGCGCTTCGCGGAGAGTGTTGAGGAACGCTTGGGCCCCACCCGCCGACAGGAAGAGATCGCGCCGGTAATTGCCGCGATTGATGACGTGATAAATCGCCCCGGGGAGCTGGATGCGCAGCCTGCGAGCCACGGTCGGGAGGCTGGGTCAGGCTCGGCAGGGCGTCATTGCACATGCAATGGCCTGAACCCGTCGGCCTGTCCGCCGGGACAAAAAAGCCCGGCGTCCTCACGGGGCGCCGGGCGAGAGTGGAGAACTGGCGGCGTTATTTCGAGCCGAGCGCGGGATCGTAGTTCACGAGTTCGGACGAGACCTTCTCGAAGGCTTGCGCCATAT
>CAYYVB010000179.1:5487-6965 GCA_964475035.1 uncultured Opitutaceae bacterium
CCATCAAGCCGTCGAAGGCGGCCGAGCCCCACAGCGCGTTGGCGGCTTCGCGGTTGGACATGCCGTCCAGGTCAAAGTCCTTCCATCCGTTCTTCAGGCGGAAGGCCACCGTATATTGCGTCGGACCGGAGAAACGCGAAGCCCAGACGGCGACGTTCAAGCCGCGTTTTTCCCAGAGGGCCTTGAAACGTTTCAAGACATCGTAGGCGAGCGCGCCGCGACCGGGGCGGACATAATAGTGCATCGACATCACTTTGTTCGACCACTGCTCCATCTTGACGCAACTGAGCTCCTCCTGGAATGCGGCGTAGCTGTCGCTGCTGATCCGCTCGATGTGCGGCATGATGTTCTGGTCGAAGTCCGCCTGGTGGTCGGCGCCAAGGTCGCCGCGGTCATCGAGCGCGGTCCAGGAGGTCGGACCTTCGACGATCTGGTAGCCGCCGCCGTCGGGGCCGCTCATGATTTCGCCGACCCGCCAGCGCACGTCGCCGGTGTGGAATTTCTGCGCGTGGGCCGTGAGGGCCGCGCGGAAGGCTTTGTCGTGACCGGGCTTCACGTGGATGCGAAACGCGCTGATGATATCCTTGTCGGGTGCCTTGGGGGTGGCGGTGGCCGGAGCGGTGTCGGATTGGGCAAAGGCGAGGGCGGAAAACGCCAGCGCCGAGAAGAGACTAAGCATCTTCTTCATAGTTATCAGGGGGTGTGTTTTTGGGGTGGTATTCCCTCGGGCGCCGCGGAGCGGACCCGGGGAAAGGGGTGACTCGTCCAGTCCAGCAGACAGCGGCTTTTTCCCCATCCCCAATGTTGGCCATGATTGTAAGTTGGAGCCATTCAGCACTGCGCGCACAGCGCGAATGCCGCACGCAAGCGGCATACGGCTCCGCCTGCTCGCGCGCCTGACTCCTGCGAGCGCGAAAGCAGGGCTTATTCCGCCATGGGGTTAGAGAGGACCCCGGTCAGAGGGTCGCGCGATATTCGGCCAGCACCTGGGCGAGGATCGCGATGTCGGATTCGAACGACTCGGGCGGGAGCGGGCCGAAGGAGAAGCGGAAGAAGGATTCGTAAGGCGAGCGGTAGCTCGGGTCCTTGTCGTGCGGGCGGGCCATGTCGCAGTCGAAACCCTTGAGGATCGCGGCGCCGTGCTTGAAGAGGCGGCGGTTGAGTTCGTCGGCGTTGAGGCCGGCAGGCAGTTCGAGCCAATGGTAGAAACCGCCGTCGCCGGTGTGGACGGTGAGCCCGAGTTTTTTGAACGCCTCGCCGTAGCGGGCGCGCTGCGCGCCGTAGTGTTGCGCGACTGCGGCGCGGGCCTGCGCCACGCGGCGCGGCTCGAGCAGTTCGACGGCGTAGTTCTGCGAGAGGTGGCTGACGCCGCCCATGCCGAAGCTCGAGTAATTGGACATCGTCTCGATGTTCTTCCGGCTGGCGATGATCCAGCCGATGCGGATGCCGGGGCTTTGCAGGCCCTTCGTGCACGCGCC